>NZ_BAAABL010000059.1:0-103092 GCF_039520965.1 Halarchaeum salinum | reverse complement strand
TCGCGGCTTCGTGGATCGACGAGTATCTTGGCGGATACCTCCAGAAGTTACGCTAGGTACTAAGCGTCTTTCGGGCGCACAAGACCGAAGGTCTTGTGAACGCCCTAAAGAGCGGGATTCTCTCCTCGAAGAAAGGTAGAACGCGAGCGCGCTAGTCGTCCGCGGGCGAGGGCGACGCGCCCGGCACGTCGACGCCGGGGGCCTCGACGCCGAGCTCGTCGATGGCGACCTGGGCGGCGCGCTTGCCCGAGAGGAGCATCGCACCGAACGTCGGCCCCATGCGGGTGAGCCCGTGCGTCGTCGCCGTCGAGAGCCCGCAGGTGAGGAGCCCGTCGTGAATTTTGCCCGTATACTCGACGACCTTGTCCTCGGAGTCGGCGACCCACATCGAATCGTGGCCCGGCGAGTCGTGGCCCGGCGCGCCGTACTCGCCGTCCTCGGTGGTGTCCATGCCGGCCTCGTGTTCGTCGACGTGCTCGATACCGGGTGCGTCGACGACGCCACGCTCCTGGAGTTTGGAGACGACGACGGCGTCGTGACCGGTCGCGTCGATGACGAGGTCGGATTCGACCGCGATGGGATCGACGCACGTCAGTTCGCGCGGGAGGGCGTGGACGGGCGACCAGTTCATGACGATGCCCGACACTTCGTGGTCCTCGCGGACGACGATATCGGTGAACTCGGTCATGTTCTGGATCTTCGCGCCGGCGTCGCAGGCCGCATGGATGAGCGCCGAACACGCGTGCGGGCCGTCGGTGAGTTGGAGTCCGTCGGCTTCCTCGGCCTCCTCGTAGGGGACGCCGAGTTCGTCGAGGACGCGGTGAGCGGGCTCTCGAACGGTGAGCTTGTTCATCAGGAAACCGCCGAGCCAGAACCCGCCGCCCAGATAGTTGTTCTTCTCGACGACCATCACGTCGACGCCGCGCTCGGCGAGCTCCTTCGCGGCGACGAGGCCGGAGGGGCCGCCGCCGACGATGATGACCTCGGTGTCGGTGTAGTCGAGGAACTCGTCGCCCCACGAGCGGGCGATGGCGGTCGTGACCTGTGCTTCCGTCGCGTCGCTGAACCCTTCGAACGACATACAACCTAGTGTTACAACCAAGTATTTAGACGTGGCGATGGCGCGGCCCGAGCGATTTTGTGGCTCGGACGACACCACCGGGGCGTGCCACGACGCACCCTACTCGCCGCCGCGCTCGCCGCCCTCTGCGTCCTCGCCGGCTGTGCCGGCTTCCTTCCCGGCGGGCCCAGTGACGGCGGAGCGAACGCCACACAGCCCTACGAGACGCCGATATCGACGGCCGACGTGCAGACCGCCCTCGACGACGCCGGCAGCTATCGGGGCGTCATCGTCGAGCGCGACCACCGGGAGAACACGACGTTCCCGCGGGCCACGAGTGTCACCCGTCACACCGTCGTCGCGAACACCACCAGCGGCGAACGCCTCGTCCGGACCATCCTGACAAACCACGAGAACGACACGTTCGACAGGACGAGTTACCAGCCCGCCGAGGGCGTCGGCTACGTCAACCGGACCTTCGAGGGTGAGACGGAGTTCCGACTCGCCGGTCCCGACGCCCGCACCCCGGTCCGCGGCACCCTCCGCGCCGTCGGGAACGTCTCCTTCGCCTACAACGGCACCGTCCACCGCGACGGCCGGACGCTCCACCACTATCGCGGCACCGGGACATCGAACCCAGCGCTTCACCGGAACGGCTCCGACCCCCTCCGCTCTGCCAGCCTACTCGTCACGCCCGACGGCGTGCCGGTCGAGTTCCGCTTCGTCTGGGCCACCGACTTCGGCGAACTCACCGTCTCGCTCTCGCTCGCCGACCTCGGGAGCGCGAGCGTCCCCCCCCGTCGTGGGTACTGAACGCGAGCGCCGCCCTTGCCCCGACGACCGCGACAGCTCGCGCGCCGAACGCCTCGGCGACGCTCACCGCGATCGTTCCCGTTGACGACGTCGGGGAACTCAGCGTCGCACGCGCCCGCGGCGAAACCGATTTCGCGCTGTACGCGAACACGACCGTCTCACCCGTCCTGGCCACCAAGGGGACACGGAGCGCCGCGAGCGCGACGCTCACTGCCGGCTATAATGCCACACGCGTCACGAACGAGTCCACGCTCGCCGTCTACACGCCGCGGCGCTGGGGGAGCCTCGTTGCCCTCGACACCACCGTCGACGCGAGCGCGAACACCGTCAGCGCGCAGGTCGCCGGACAAAGCCTGACCGAGTACGCCGTCATGTCCCGGCCCGCCTACGAGCGCCGCCACGACTTCCTCACCGAGAACGTTACGCGGACGCTCCGCACGCCATCGAATGCGACGCTCACGCTCACCGCGCCTCGCTCTGCGTTCCATCCGGCGACGCGCGCACCGCTCCAACCGACCTCGGTTCCCGAACGATACATGAACGCGAGCGTCTCCCCCGCCGTCTTCGTCACTCCCGGTGCAGGGGCGACAACGCTCTCGCTTCCCTACGACGCCTCGCACGTCGCGAACGACTCCGACTTCGCGCTGATCCGGTCGCTCCGCTACGCGAACGATACGCACGTTGACGCGCGAATCGATACCGACGCGAACCGCGTGAATGCCACCGTCACCGAGAGTGGCACCTATCTCGTCATAAACGAGACGGAACGCAGCATGGCTTCCTGAGACGGCGACCGTGTCGAGATCGACATCGTCGCCTCGACGCTGTATTCTCGGCGTCGAAAACAGACGTGACGCGGCCGTCGAACTATTCACTAGGACGGCAGGGTAGAACGAGAAAAGAATCGGGGTCGTTAGGTGTAGCGGCTCTTGCCGGCGCTCCCGGCGAGCTCGGCGAGGTTCGCGTGGACGTCGGCGATGCGCTCGCGGATGTCGCGGCCGGCGACGCGCGGGTCGAAGACGTCCTTGTTCGGCGACCAGTCCGTGTCCTCGAAGAACGTGTCGCGGCTGTCCGGGACGCCCTCCGGCGGGACGATCTCGTCCGTGTGCTCGCGATAGAGGTCGAAGGCCGTCCGCGTGTACTCGTACTGGTAGCGCGTGTCCTTGTTCATCTTGCAGATGCCGTGCTGCATCATCTCCTCGACCTGCGAGGGCTGGAGCCCCGAGGAGCCGTGGAGGACGAGCGGCGTGTCGAGCCCGTGGTCGTCGAGGGCGTCGCGGATGTCGCGTGCGAGGTCCGGGCGGAGTTCGAGATCCTTGCCCTTCGCGACGCCGTGTTGGGTGCCCACGGAGATGGCGAGGAGGTCACAGCCCGTCCGCTCCACGAACTCGACGGCCTGCTCGGGGTCGGTGTAGTAGGCCTCCTCGGCCTCGATCTCGTCCTCGACGCCCTTGATCCGGCCGAGCTCGGCCTCGACGATGACGTCCGATCCCTTCTCCTCCGCCATCTCGACGACGCGCTTCGAGCGCGCGACGTTCTCCTCGAACTCCTCGTGGCTCGCGTCGATCATGATCGAGGAGGGGATGTCGAGGTCCATCTGGGCCTCGATGAACGCCATGTCCGTCTGGTGGTCCATGTTGAGGAAGACGCCGATGTCGCGCTGCTCGGCCATCACCTCGATGTAGTTGCCCATCGCCTTCAGGCCCGCCACCTCGTCGCCGTCCCCGGCGAACCGGCAGGCTCCAGCGCTCATCTGGACGAGGAGGTCCGAGCCGACGCGTTCCGCGCCGTCTAGCAGCCCCAGCAACACGTTCGGTTCCGCGATGTTGCTCGCGACGAGGCCGAAACCGTCCTCCAGCCCGTCGGCGTACACCTTCGAGAGTTCGTCGCCGCCGTAGAAACCCATCTGTGTTACCTCGTTCGGGTGGTTCCTCGCCATCCGTATAATTGATGCGGAAATGCGCAGAGTCGCGCAGAAACGAAAACTCCGAACCGAGTTAGCCGGAGAGCCACCGACGGAGCCGACGGAAGATCCCCTTCTCGGGGTCGCCGCCGCGCTTCGTCGGCTCCTCTGCTTCGCTCGTCGCCGCCGCGTCGCCCTCGTCCGTCTCTGCGTCCGCCTCCGTTTCACTTCCCGATCCCTCGCTGATGACGCCGGATTCGCCGGCCTCGGCGGCCTCGACGGCCCGTTCGACCATCTCCCCCGCGCGGTTGACGCCGGCCTTCACCGGCCCCTGCACGACCGGCTTCCCCTCGAAGCGGTCCGTCTGGACGGCCGTGTCGGCCGTGATAATGACCGCGTCGGCCGCGGCGATGTCGTCGGCGGTGAGCTCGTTCTCCGCGCCCATGGCACCCTGGACCTCGACTTTGATCTCGTGGCCCATCTCTTTGGCCGTCGTCTCGAGGTTCTCCGCCGCCATCTGGCTGTGTGCGATACCCGTCGGACAACTGGTGACTGCGACTAGCTTCATGCGTTACGTTATGAGTTCGATTACTTCGTCTTTACTGGCGGCGTTGAGCGCGCGCTCGGCAAGCGCGCTCGCCGCGTCGGTGTCGATCTCGGTCACCCGCGCTTTCACCGCCGGCACCGTCACTGCGCTCATCGACAGCTCGGTCAGCCCGAGACCGACGAGCAGTTCGGTCAGCTCGGGGTCGCCCGCCATCTCGCCGCACATTCCGACCCAGACGTCCGTCCCCTCGGCGGCGCTCGTCGTCGCGTCGATCGCGCGAAGCACCGCGGGCTGGCGGAAGTCGCCGAGATCCGCGACCGCGTCGTTGCCGCGCTCGGCCGCCATCACGTACTGTGCGAGGTCGTTCGTCCCGATGCTGAAGAAGTCCACGCGCCTGACGAGTTCGTCCGCCATGAAGGCCGTCGCCGGCGTCTCGATCATCACGCCGAACTCGGGGCGCTCCGCGTCGATGCCATCTCTTTTGAGGTCGCCGATGACCCGATCCATGACGGTCTCCGCCGCCACCACCTCTTCGACAGTCGTGACGAGCGGGAGCATTATCGCGAGGCTTCCGACGTCCGTGTCGGCGTCCGCGCGCAGGAGCGCGCGCAGTTGCGTCTCGAAGAGCCCGGCGTCCGGGCCGAGCGAGCGACGGATGCCGCGCTCGCCGAGGAACGGGTTCTCCTCGTCCGGCAGATCGAGGTAGGGGACGGGTTTGTCGCCGCCGATGTCGAGCGTCCGGACGACGACGCGGCCGTCCGGGAACGTCTCGATGGCCTCCGTGTAGGCCTCGTACTGCTCCTCCTCGTCGGGCGCGTCGTCGCGATCGAGGAAGAGGAACTCGGTGCGAAAGAGCCCGACGCCGTCCGCGCCGCGCTCTGCCGCGGGGGCGAGTTCCGCCGGCGTTCCGATGTTCGCCGCGACCTCGATCTCGCGGCCGTCAGCCGTCTCGACGGCCTCCTCGCGCACGTCGGCCTCCGTACTTTCGCTCGCGGCCGCGGCGGTGTCCTCGTCGGGATCGACGACGACCTCGCCCGTGTTCCCGTCGACGACGACCGTTTCACCGTCCGCGACGTCCTCCAGCGCCTCGCCGATACCGACGACCGCGGGGATGGCGAGCGAGCGCGCGAAGATGGCCGCGTGGCTCGTCCGCCCGCCCGTGATCGTCGCGAAGCCGGCGACCCGATCGGGGTCGAGCTGTGCCGTATCGGAGGGCGTGAGCCGTTCGGCGAGCACGATGCTCCCCTCGGGCAGCGCGGAGAGATCGACGCGTTCGCCGTCCGTGAGGAGCCGCAGGAGTCGATCCCGAACGTCCCGGAGGTCGTCCGCGCGTTCGGCCATCTTTCCTTCCATCCCGGCGAACTGGTCGATGAACGACGCGAAGGTCTCCTGGACGGCGTGGGCCGCGGGGAGTCCATCCTCGATGCGCTCGGCGACGCCGTCGGCGATCTGCGGGTCGTTGAGGAACTGAATATGCGCGTCGAACACGGCGGCTTCGTCCTCGCCGACGCGCTCGGCGGTGCGCTCGCGCTCGGCGTCGAGTTCGGCCTCGGCCTCGGCGACGGCGTCCTCGAACGCCGCCTGCTCCGACGCGGTGTCCACGTCTTCGGGGGCGGGCGGCTCCGGCAGGTCGGCGTCCGGCCGGTACCAGACGGCGGTGCCGACGCCGGCGAGCGGCGTGACGTCGATCCCCGTGAGTCGTCGTTCGCTCATGGCTTCAGAGCTCGTCCTCCGGCGTGGAGAGGAGTTCTTCGAGGGCGTCGAGGACGTCCTCGGCGTCCGAGCCCTCCGCGACGACGCGGAGCTTTTCGCCGCCGGCGACGCCGAGGCCGGTGACGGCGAGCATCGAGGACGCGTTCACGAGGTCGTCGTCGGCCGCGCCTTCGGGGCCGATGGTCACCTCGGCGTCGTACTCGTTGACGGTCTCGACGAACAGCGAGGCCGGGCGAGCGTGAAGGCCCTCCTCGGGGACAACCGTGATCACGCGCTCGGGCATCTCAGGCCACCTCCTCGATGATGATCTCTTGGACGCGCTCGGGCGTCTCGGCCTCGTGGAGCTTCTCGCGCGTCTCCTCGTGGACGAGCGAGCGCGAGAGGCTAGAGAGGATCTGCAGGTGGTCGTCGCTGGACGCCTCGGGGACGAGGATCATGAAGAAGAGCGTCGCGGGCTCGTCGTCCATCGAGCCGAAGTCGACGCCTTCGGTGGAGCGCGTGAATGCGAGTGTCGGCTCCTCGACGCCCGTCGTCTTCGCGTGCGGGATGCCGATCCCCATGCCGACGCCCGTCGTCGACTCCTCCTCGCGTTCGAGGAGGTCGGCGAGCGCCTGCTCGCGGTCGGAGACACGGCCGGCCTCGACGGCGAGGTCGAGGAGGTGTTCGATGACCGCTTCCTTCTCCGCCGGCGGTTCGTCGAGCGAGATCAGATCGACGTCGATCAGCGACTTCAGCTCAGTTTCGTTCATCGTTTGTGAGTGATGTTGCGCGGAGGGTAAGCGTTCCGCACTCGGATAATACGTTGGCTATACGTTGCCGACGCGCTCGTCGTACCCCGGCGTGATGACGTACTCGATGACCGCCGTGACGACGGCACCGACCACGAGACAGCCGAGGAAGAGGAACGGCTTGTTCGACAGCGGGATGACGAAGATGCCGCCGTGGGGCGCGGGCATCGTGACGCCGAGGCCCATCGCGGCGGCACCCGCGACGGCGGACCCGGCGACGATGCCGGGGATGACGCGGCCGGGATCGGAGGCACCGTAGGGAATCGCGCCCTCGGTGATGAAGGAGAGACCCAGCGGGATGGCGTTCTTCGCATTCTCGTACATCTCCGCGGGGTATTTCTCGGGGGCGACGAGATTCGCGAGCGCCATGCCGAGCGGCGGCGTCATCCCCGCGATCATCACGGCGGCCATCGGGCCGTAAATCTGCTCGCTGATGAGGCCGGTCGCGAAGACGTACGCGACCTTGTTGATCGGCCCACCCATGTCGAAGGCCATCATGCCGCCCAGGATGGCTCCGACGAGGATCGCCTGTCCGCCCTGCATTCCGCGGAGCCAGCCGGTCAGCGCGGCGTTGAGGATGGAGACGGGGACGCCGACGACGAACAGCATCACGGGGAGGAGCACGAGCGTTGTCGCGACGGGGATGATGAGCACGGGCATCATCGGCTCGATGAACTCGGGGACGGTGCGCTGCTTGAACCACAGCGCGACGTACCCGGTGATCAGGCCGGCGACGAGCGCGCCGAGGTAGCCGGCACCCGCCGCGCCGCCCTGAATCCCGATGATCTTCCCGGCTTCCTGCAGGACGTTCCCCTGCTGGATGAGATACGAGAGGACGAACCCGGGTGCGAGACCGGGTCTGTCCGCGATCGCGTACGAGATGTACGCGCCGAGGATCGGCACCATGATCGTGAGGCCGATGTTCCCAACCTGTGCGAAGAACCATCCGAGGGTCCCTGTCGCCTCGAAGACGTTCGTGACGTCGCCGAAGACGCTCGCGGACGCGTAGCCCAGCGCGAGGAAGATCCCGCCGATGGTGACGAACGGGATCATGTGCGATACCCCCGTCATCAAGTCGTCCTTGATGGAGGTCAGGTAGTCCCGATACGCTGTGGACAGATCTGCCATAGTCTGTCACGATAATTGTTCGACGGTGGTTAAAACCGTTCGGATATGCTCTCTTCTGAGCGACTTTGACCGATCACCGCCGATGGACATGCACGCCGTCGCGGACGTCCTCGATCCCGTCGAGGTCCGGAACGCTCGTCCCCGCCGTCCCGACGACCCGCGAGGAGACCGCGACGCCGGTTGCGAGCGCTGTCGCGTCGTCCGCACCACCGTCGTACGCCGCGAGCACGCCCGCGAGGAGTGAGTCGCCCGCCCCGACCGTGTCCACGACGTCCACGTCTAGTGCGTCCGCGACGAACGCCCCGTTCGGGCCGACGAGCACCGCGCCGTCACCGCCGAGCGAGGCGATCACGCGCTCGTACCCCGTTTCGCGCAGCGCCTCTGCGGCCGCGATGCAGTCGTCCACGTTGTCCGTGGCCATCCCCGTCGCGGCCGCCAACTCCTCGCGATTCGGCTTGCAGAGAGCGTAGTCGCCCGCCAGATCGGCCAACATCTCGCCGCCGACGTCCACCGTTGTCGCCCAGTCGCCGGCCGCCGCGAGCCGGTCGATGTCGTCGGCGCTCACGCCCGGCGGAAGGCTCCCGCCGACGACGAGCGACGGCGGCCCGCGTTCGCTCACGCGTGAGAGCAGGTCGTCGAGGGCGCGTTCGGAGACGTGCGGGCCGTTCTGGTTGATCTTGTACTCGCCGTCCGTCGCGAGGATCGTCTGGTTGAGCCGGGTGGACTCCTCAACCGAGACGAACGCCGTCTCGAAGCCCGACTCGGCGAGCTCGTCCGCCAACACTCGACCGAACGGCTCGCCTAGAAACCCGCTCGCGGCCGTCTCCGAGCCGAGTGCGTGGAGATACTGTGAGACGTTGATCCCCTTTCCACCCGCGTCGACGCGCGCGCCGTCCGTCCGGACGACCGTCCCGGCCTCAAGCGGTTCGTCGAGCTCGACCGTGTAGTCGAGCGCCGGGTTCGGCGTAACGGTGAGGATCACGTCGTCGCCTCCTCGGTGACGCGGACGCCCGCGGCGTCGAGCGTCTCCGCGAGTCGCTTCGGAAGCGCGGCGTCCGTGACGAGGTGATCGATGTCCTCGAACGTCGCGAACTGCACGAAACTCCGCTCGCCGACCTTCGTGGCGTCGCAGACGAGGACGACGCGGTTCGCCTTCTCCACCATCAGCTCCTTCATCCGCGCTTCGTTCTCGTTCGGTGTCGTGAGCCCCGCCTCGACGTCGATCCCGTTCGTCCCGAGGACGAGGAGATCGAAGTTGGTCCGCTCCATGAACGACTCGGCGGTCGGTCCGACGAGCGCGCGCGTGCGCTTGCGGAGCGTCCCGCCGGTGAGCTTCACCTCCTCAACGTTCTCCCCCAACTCGACGGCGAGCGGCGGCGAGTTCGTCACCGCGAGCAGGTCTCCCGGTGCGCGCCGGGCCACCTCGGTCGTCGTCGTCCCCGCGTCGAAGAAGACGACTTCGGTGTCGGCGAGCTCCTCGACGGCACGCGACGCGATGGCCTGCTTCGCCTCCAGGTTCTGGACCTCGCGCTCACCGTACGGCCGCTCGCTGGCGACCGACGACGTCGGTAGCGCCCCACCGTGGCTGCGCTCGATCAGTCCCTCCTCCGCCAGCGCCCGCAGATCGCGCCGGATCGTCGCCTTCGAGTAGTCGAGTTCCTCGGCGAGCTCCGAGACGGACTGGCCGTCGTGCGTCGACACCAGTTCCACTATCTTGCGTTTTCTCGCTTCCGGTAGCATTGCTAAACGTTGTCTCTATCGGGGGAAGACGTGCACCGCGTATAACTATTTATTTCCGACTCTGTTCGTTTCCGCGCGATCGTGGCCGAAACGGGTGTGCGTCGGCACCCGGTCCCGTCACTGCTACTGCCATATGCGGGCGAGCGTGTCCGTCACTTTGTCCCGACGTCGATCCCGAGCCGAGTGCGGCCGCGTTGGCGACGATGTCGTCACGCGACTCCTCACCGTGGATGAAGCGGACGGTCTCGCCGGCGTCGAGCCCCTCGCTGAGGAACTCCATGCCGAGAAGAGTCTTCTCCGTGCCGGGGTTCCCGCGGACGAGATACATTCGTCCGCCGACGACGCCCCCGCGGCCCGCACGGCGGCACCTCGGTTCCACTCCGAAGACGCGACCGGTGCCAGTGGGTCTTTCACCGCGTCGACCCTCGGGATTCCGTGTGGCGCTTTCGACGCCGTCCGTCTACGTGCTCGTCGTGCTCGCGGCCGCGCTCTGGGGGGCGAGCCCGGTCCTCCTCAAGCGCGCGCTGAATCGAGGCGCGCGGCCACGACAAGCGGTGCTGGTCGCGCTCGCCGTCGACACTGCGCTGGTCTCGACCGCGCACGTCATCGTCCACGGTTCCGACGCCCTCCGGGCGCTTCTCACCGCCGACCTGCGCGTTCTCAGCCTATTCGTGCTCACGGGCGCGCTCGGGACGGGGCTCGGTCGGCTGATCGGTCTCATCGGTCTGGAGCGACTCGGTGCGAGCGTCTACAGTGCAGCCCTCAGCGTTCGCCCCGTGTTCGCCACCGTGCTCGGCGTCACCGTACTGGGCGAACCCGTGACGCCCGTTCGGGTCGCCGGAGTCGGCATCCTCGTTGTCGGACTCCTAGTCATCGAACGTGCGCGGTCGCACGGCGGCGGCGAGCGCGGCGGGTGGCACCGGCGGGACCTCGTTCTCCCGTTCGTTGCAGCGGCGACGTACGCGGCGAGTCGGACGCTTCGACGGGCCGGGCTCCACGTCGGTGACGTCGACGTGTTCGCCGCCGTCGCGACGAACGAACTCGCAGGCCTGTTCGTACTCGCGGCCGTCCTCGGCGGCTCCTCCGGAACGGACGTGTTCACACCGCCCCGGGAGAGCGTAGCGTCGCTTGTGGGAAGTGGCTGCTGTATCGCCATCGGAATGGTCGCGGTGTTCGGCGCGCTCGCCGCTCCCGCCGGGCGAGTCGTGGTCGTCGACCCGCTCGTCGCGACCGTCCCCCTCTTCACCGTCGGCTTCGCGGCCCACTTCTTGGACACCGAGCGCATCACGGGCCGCATCGTCCTCGGAACGCTCGTCGTCGTCGCCGGTGCCGCGCTCGTCGTCCGGTGACGGCGGCCGTCCGGAGAAGGGGGCATTCACCGCCGTCAGGGTGCATCTATATCTATCATGGTCGTGTAGTGTGTACTGCGTATCATGAAAGGAGTTGTCTACCACGGAGAGCATCACGTCGAAGTCGACGACGTGGAGGAACCGACGATCCAGAGCCCGACCGACGCGATCCTCGACATCACGACGACGTGCATCTGCGGGTCCGACCTGCACATGTACGAAGGGCGTACGGACGCGGAGCCGGGGATCGTCTTCGGCCACGAGAACATGGGCGTCATCGAGGAGGTCGGTGACGGCGTCGACGGCCTCGAAGTCGGTGATCGCGTCGTCCTCCCGTTCAACGTCGCCTGCGGGCACTGTCAGAACTGCGAGGAGGGCAAGACCGGCTTCTGTACGAACGTCAACCCCTCCGGGGGCGTCCCGGCCGGCGGCGCGTACGGCTACGTCGGCATGGGTCCCTATCAGGGCGGCCAGGCCGAGAAGCTCCGCATCCCCTACGCGGACTTCAACGCACTCACGCTCCCCGGCGAGCCCGAGGACGAGTACGAGGAGTCCTTCGCGCTCCTCGCCGACATCTTCCCGACGGGGTGGCACGGTACCGAACTCGCCGACCTCCAACCCGGCGAGTCGGTCGCGATCTTCGGGGCGGGTCCGGTCGGCCAGATGGCCGCGTACAGCGCGAAGATCAAGGGTGCCTCGAAGATCTACATCGTCGATCGCGTCGGCTCGCGCCTCGACCTCGCGGCCGAACACTCCGATGCCGTCCCCATCAACTTCGAGGAGGGTGACCCGGTCAAGCAGATCGAGAACGACTTCGGCGGCGAAGTCGACAAGGGCGTCGACGCGGTCGGCTACCAAGCACTCGACCCGGACACGGACGTCGGGAGCGACGCCTACGACCCAGCCCGCGAGAACCCCGCCGTCGTCCTGAATCAGCTCATCGACGTCGTGAAGCCGAAGGGCCAGTTGGGGATCGTCGGCCTCTACGTGCCGTCCGATCCGGGCGCGCCGAACGAGATGGCCGCGCAGGGTCGCCTCGGCATCGACTTCGGGAAGCTCTTCGAGAAGGGCCAACAGCTCGGTACCGGCCAGTGCGACGTGAAGAAGTACAACCGCTACCTCCGCGACCTCATCGCCGAGGACGTCGCGGACCCGAGCTTCGTCGTCACCCACGAGACTGGCCTCGACGAGGCACCGGACCTCTACGAGCGCTTCGACAACCGCGACGAGGACGTCCTCAAGGTCCTGTTGAAGCCGTAACGTGGTCTGCGCGGTGGTCACCGGCCGACCCGTTTTTCTCACTGTACGAGAAACGAGCCTCCGCGTGTGTTATGGTCCGGTACTGGCGGATGCCGAGGGGCGCGTCCGGATCGACTACTCGTCTGCGACCGGGAGACGCACGGTGAACGCCGCGCCGCCGAGACCGCCGGGCGCGTCACCGATCGTGATGTCGCCGCCGTAGGAGTCGACGATCCGCTGACAGATGTTTAGGCCGACCCCGGTGCCGCTGCTCGCCTCGCCCTTCTCGCCGAGTTCGAAGACCTCGGCGCGCCGATCGGAGTCGATGCCCGGTCCGTTGTCCGCGACGGTGACGCGGAGGGCGTCGCCGTCGCGTTCGGCGCTCACGCGTACGTGCGGGGCGTCGGCGGTGTTGTGCTCGACGGCGTTCGCGAGCAGGTTCTGGAAGACGTCGGCGAGCAGGTCGTCGGCGAGTACGTCGTCGTCGGGAAGCGGCGTGTCGACCTCGAAGGCGGCGCTCTGATACGTCTCGCGGGCGTCGTCGACCTGCGCCTTCATCACCGCCGCGGCCGACATCGGCGTGAGGTCGTGGTCCTCGCCCTCGACGGCCTTCATCAGCGAGCGCATCGTCTCGATACGTTCGCTCATCTCGTCGGCGCGCTCCGCGACGGTTTCGAGGTATCGTTCGCCCTCCTCGTCGACGTGCTCGTCGAGGAGCGACGCGCGGGCGTCGATGACGTTCGCGTCGTTCATCAGGTCGTGACGGAACGTCCGGTTGAGGAGTTCGAGGCGCTCGCGCTGATCGCGCAGGCGGTCCTCCCGTTCGAGGCGCTGACGGGTCTCGCGGAGATGCGTGCCGAGGAGTTCGGCCGCGGTGATCTGTGAGTCGCGCAGCGTCGATTCGTCCACGCCCGCCTGCAAGACGGCGTCGTCGCCGACCGGAACGGTAAGGACCGTCCGGCCGTCCTCGTCGGTACGCGTGATCGCCCCCCCGTCGGAGGGAACGGCCCCCGTCTGAACTCGCTCGATGCTCTCGCGGTCGAGGGCCGTCTCGGCACCGCGCCCGGCGACGATCTCGCCGTCGACGACGATGCAGGCCTCGTCGAACGCGACGGTCGAACGCAGGGCGTTGAGCGTCCGTTCGTACGCCGAGTCGACGGCGTCGACGGTCGCGAGGTCGGAGGCGATGCGGTGGAGGTGCTCGAGGCGCTCGCGGGCCTCGGCCTCGCGGGCCAGTTCGGTCTGCTCGGTGATGTCGGCGACGCGGAGGTGGACGCGGACGCCCTCGTCGTCGGCGTCGACCGGCGTCACACTGACGCGGTAATCCCGGTCGTCGCCGGCGTCCCACTCGTACTCCAGCGTCCCGTCGATCCCGCTCTCGCGGACGGACTCAGTGCTCAGGGTGCGCGGGGCATCGGCCAGGATGTCGTCGGCGTTCCCGTCGAAGCGCTCGCGGAAGGCGTCGTTGGCGGCCTCGACGGTCGCGTCGCCGTTGAAGCGGACGGTCGCGATCGGGTCGCTACTGTTCTCGTAGAGCGCGGAGAGCCGATCGCGCTCGGCTTCGAGTCGATCTCGGTTTCGCTTGCTCCGGGCGTTGTAGACGCCGACGCCGAGCGCAACATCGGCGCTTAACACGATGCCGTCCATCGCGATGATGTACGGCTTGAGGTCGCCCTGGAGAGAGACCTGCACGAAGAGAATCCAGCCCATGACGACGGCGTGGCCGACGACGATGGCGATGACCCACTCTGCGGCCCCGTAGACGTACTCGTCCTCCCAGTCGCGCCGGTAGAGCCAGACGCCCCCGGCGGCCAGTGTGCCTGCGAGGACGACCCCGATCCCGTTCTCGATCAGCGCCGTCCAGAGCGGCTTGAACGGCGGGTTCGTCCAGTCGTCCCAGATGTCGAAGAGCGGCGGGAGGAGGAGGAGGGCACCGAGGATGGCGACGATCAGGACGGCCGCACGCCGTCGCAGGTTCGAGGTGGCGAGCCACCCCTCCCCCGGTGTCGGTTTCACTACTCTGAGTATTCAGATATAGTTTCAAAAATCTGTTGGGCAACAGTATTGGTCGTGGCGCTCCGTGCTCACTCGTCGCGTCGTCCTTCCTCGCTTCGATCCGTGTACACCGATATCGCGACGGCCGCCGTCTCGGCCCGTCTCGCCCCAGACGCGTCGTTTATCCCGCGCTCGGTCCTACCGCCGATCATGCCAACACTCACGGTCGCGGCCGTCGCCGACGTCGGCCCGCAGACGGTCGCCATCGAACTCGACGCCCCGGCGTCGTTCGACGCCGCCCCCGGCCAGTTCGTCCTCGTTCGCCGTCCCGGCGACGACGACGCCGGCTACTACACGATCTCCTCGCCCGACGTGACCGAGACGTTCGAGATCACCGTCGGCTACCCCGAAGACGAGTCCCCCGAGGAGTCCCTCGGCACATGGCTCGCGCAGCGCGACGTCGACGACGAGATCGAGATCGAGGGACCGCTCGGGAACATCGAATACCGCGGCGAGGGCGACGTCGTCGTCTACGCTGCCGGACCGGGAATCGGTCCCGCGGTCGGCGTTGCTGAGCGCGCAATCGAGGCGGACCACGACGCGACGGTCGTCTTCCGCGGTGAGCACCCGCCGCACCGAGCGCGACTCGACGCTCTCGACGAGGCGGGCGCGACCGTCGTCGTCGTCGACACCCTCGATGAACTCGACACCGACGATCCGAGCGTCCCCACATCCGCGATCTACGTGTTCGGCTTCGACGACTTCGTCGCGGACGTCAAGGCGCTCCTCGACGCCGCCGACCGCGATCCCGCCGAGGCCGCGATCGAGAGCTTCGGCCCTGCCTGACGTCCGCGAGCCGAACCCGGAAACGTTAACCGTTGGTTTAGGCTACCCTAAATTATGGCAGACCGGACGCCACACAGAACGCGGCGCGCGTACCTCGCCGGTGCGGGGGCCGTCGGGAGCGCCCTCCTCGCCGGCTGTATGGGCGGCGAGAACGACGACGCAACGACCGAGACGTCGACGAGTACGAGCACGGCCACCACTACTGGGAGCGGGTCGTACACTGCGAGTATTGCGCCCGTTGGCGAGGTCGAGTTCGACAGCATCCCGGAGAACGTCTTCACCATGTATCCGCAGTACGCGGACATGCTCGTCGCGCTCGGCCACGGCGACACCGTCAACTCGCTGTTCGTCCCCGAGATGTCCGGGACGACGATGAACTACTACTACGAGCACCTCGATGGGGTGTCCTTCGACTGGGAAGGCCTCCCGAACCCCTACGACAACTTCACGAAGGAGTTCTTCTACAAACTCGACAGCGACGTCCACCTCCTCGGGCCCGCGTGGGCGAGCACGCAGAAGAACTGGAGTCGCGACGACGTCGACGACGTCGTCGAGAACGTCGGGCCGTTCTTCGGCAACTTCTACAGCGGCACGCACAACGCGCCCCCGAAGGCGTACGCCGACTCCTACGAGTATTACACGCTCTGGGAGCTCTTCGGGCGCGTCTCGGAGGTCTTCCGGGAGCGCACGCGTTTCGAGCAGTTAAACGCCGTCCACACCGACCTCATCGACCACATCGAGGCGAACCTCCCGCCGAAAGAGGAGCGCCCGACCGCTGTCCGCGTCACCCTCGGCGACGGGCAGTTCTGGACGTACCACCTCAACCGGCCGGGCTTCTGGCTCGCCGACACCCGTCCGCTCGCCGCCATCGACGCCTTCGGCGACGAGGAGTGGGACGGCCTCTGGGGCTCCGTCGGCTACGAGACGATGGTCGAGGCCGACCCCGACGTCATCCTTCACCTCTGGGGGATGACCTCGCGCTACGACATGGCGAACGTCCGCGAGCAGCTCCGCGCCGATCCGGTCGGCAAACAGCTCTCCGCCGTGCAGAACGACCGCGTCTACGCACAGGGGATGCGCTATCAGGGCCCGCTGATGAACCTCTTCCAGATCGAGATGACCGCCAAACAGCTCTACCCCGACGTCTTCGGTGAGTGGCCGGGCTACACCGACGGCGAACCCTATCCGCAGATCCCCGCCGACGAGCAGCTCTTCGATCGCCAGCGCGTCGCCGAGATCGTGACCGCGAACTGATCGACGAAACGGCCGCACTCTGTCCCCGCCTCGGTTCGCATCGCCGTAGCCCGCTCCACCGCCGCAGTCAGGAGAGAGCGAAAACGACAAGCGGCTTCCACGCTACCCCCCCGTATGGGTCTGGCCTCCAATCTACTCTATCTGTTCGGGCTCCTCGGCACCGGGCTCGTGGCCCGTCGCGTCGGGCTTCTCACGCCCACGCGCGCTGACTACCTAACGCGCTTCGCGTTCTATATCGCGCTCCCTGCGCTTATCTTCGACTCGACCGCGACCACCGATATCGCTACCGTCTTCTCGCCCGGTATGATCGCCGCATTCGTCCTCGTCGAGCTTGCCGTCGCCGCCATCGCGTGGGTCGTCCATCGGCGCGTCGACACAGCCGCGAAGCGTAGTGTCGCCATCGTCCAATCCTACCACGGCAACTTCGGGTTTCTCGGTCTCCCGATCGTCGCGATGTCCCTCGGTGCGGCCGCCACGGCGAAAGCCAGCGTTCTCCTCGGTATCGGCTCACTCGTCCAAGTCCCGCTCACCGTCCTCGTCCTCATGACGATCAACGACGCCGACGCCGACCTCCGAGACGAACTCGTCGGGATCGCGCGCAATCCCGTGATCGTCACGCTCGTCCTCGGCCTCGGGTTCGCCGCGTTCGGCCTTCCCGTTCCCGACATCGCCACGACCACCCTCGGGTGGCTCTCCCAACTCGCGCTTCCCGTCGCACTCCTCTCCGTCGCGGCCTCGCTCACCCTTGATCCCGACGGCGTCGACATTCCCACCGTCAGTGCCGTCGTCGCGCTCAAGGTCGTCTGTATGCCCGTCCTCGCGTTCGTCGCGTTCACACTCCTCACGAGCGATCCCATCACCGTCTACACCGGCGTCGTCATGCTCGCCATGCCGACCGCCATCTCGACGTTCATCTACGCGACACAACTCGGCGGCGACACCCGCCTCGCCTCCGCGAACGTCTTCATTACCACGATTACGTCGCTCGTCGCCGTCTTCGCCTTCCTACAGTTCGTCCATTAACCATCGACCCCCCGGGAGATTGGGGTGAATCGCGGGTCGACGGAAACGACTTTGTGAAACCGGCTGTATGAGGACATACACCGCCTGAAATAGGGCGGGATTCAGACGAACCCTTGTGGGTTTGAAGCTCATTCTTGAGTAGTGTCGTGACGGTTCCGGGCGGGATTCAGACGAACCCTTGTGGGTTTGAAGCTGCTTTCGCGGCCAGGGTCATAAATCCTTGCAGGTTGATTCAGACGAACCCTTGTGGGTTTGAAGCCAGGATGCGGACGGCGCGGCCGTGAAGATCGACCCGATTCAGATTCAGACGAACCCTTGTGGGTTTGAAGCTTGTGGCCGGAGGTGGGCTGAATGACTGACTCCGTGATTCAGACGAACCCTTGTGGGTTTGAAGCAGCGACGCCGGGGTGCCGTGTGCGCATCTCTGTGTGATTCAGACGAACCCTTGTGGGTTTGAAGCGGCCAGGTCCAATCGGGCGAACTCGCGCTCAGCGACTTGATTCAGACGAACCCTTGTGGGTTTGAAGCACTTGGTGTCCGGGGGGTGCGGAAGGGGTGGAAGGATTCAGACGAACCCTTGTGGGTTTGAAGCTCGATCTCCTGCTTGAGCGTCTTCGTGACGTCCGGCGATTCAGACGAACCCTTGTGGGTTTGAAGCGTGACAATGGGCTGCGTGTACCCATCTTCCTTGATGGATTCAGACGAACCCTTGTGGGTTTGAAGCCCTGAGACTCGACGCCGAGAATCGAACTCGGCTGATTCAGACGAACCCTTGTGGGTTTGAAGCGCTTCGGCGATCGGCTGTACCGCCGAGGATAGGTCGGATTCAGACGAACCCTTGTGGGTTTGAAGCGGCCTCGACGGTCGCATCGACTGGGTGCCCACCGAGATTCAGACGAACCCTTGTGGGTTTGAAGCGCTCGCCGTCGCCCGGTCCCATCGGCTTGCGAGGATTCAGACGAACCCTTGTGGGTTTGAAGCAGGCTCGTATCCCATGCGCGGTTGCTCTTGTTTGGGATTCAGACGAACCCTTGTGGGTTTGAAGCCCAGTTTGCGTTTGCGGGCGATGCGCCGGCCGCCCGATTCAGACGAACCCTTGTGGGTTTGAAGCTCCGCTCATTGTTGGAACCTCGGTGTGAACGCCGTGATTCAGACGAACCCTTGTGGGTTTGAAGCGCACGCACACAAACACACAAGCAGAAATAGGCGGTCGATTCAGACGAACCCTTGTGGGTTTGAAGCACCAGCTCCTGGAAGCGGGTGTCGAATGGCGATGGATTCAGACGAACCCTTGTGGGTTTGAAGCGTGCCTGCCAATAATGGGATATGGGAGAGACAGGTGGATTCAGACGAACCCTTGTGGGTTTGAAGCACGCTGTCGCTCTTCTCGGACGCGGTCGTCTGCCACGATTCAGACGAACCCTTGTGGGTTTGAAGCGAGCCCAACTTCGAGATGAAGGCCATTCGCGCCTATCACGCTCGATTCAGACGAACCCTTGTGGGTTTGAAGCCTCGTCCCGTGCAAGCTGTCGGGCGGTCGCATCGGATTCAGACGAACCCTTGTGGGTTTGAAGCGTCGTCGACACGGCTGCCGGGACCATACTGCAGGGATTCAGACGAACCCTTGTGGGTTTGAAGCTCGTCAAGTCGCGGGGGATCGCCCAACCCTATCGCAGATTCAGACGAACCCTTGTGGGTTTGAAGCAACGTCACCGATGAGGCCAGTATCACGACGACGGATTCAGACGAACCCTTGTGGGTTTGAAGCCGTGAGTAGCCTTCGAGTCGGCCGCGAGCGGGGAGGATTCAGACGAACCCTTGTGGGTTTGAAGCGTCGACGTGTAGAGGCGCGCGATCGAGACGCCGCGATTCAGACGAACCCTTGTAGGGTTAAATCGATCCGCTACGGCCGATTTCTGCGATCCCGACGGCGTGACTACGGCGTCCCATGTATCCAGGGCTGGCCCGCCCACGACGCTGTGGTATCGTGTCCCGCGCGATGCTCGAAGGGGAATCGTTTAACCGTGTAGCTGGCCTATTGTCTGTATGAGCGACAATCAGGGCCGTCGGAACCTCAGAATGCCCGACGACAACCAGGTCTTCGCGGTCGTCACCGAGATGCTCGGTGGGAGCCGCGTCCAGCTCCGCTGTGCGGACGGCGAGGAACGGATGGGACGCATCCCCGGCCGAATGAAGTTCCGGACGTGGATCTCGGAGGGTGACGTCGTCATCGCGGAACCGTGGGACTGGCAGGACGAGAAGGCGAACGTCGAGTGGCGCTACGACGACGACGCCGCCGAGCAGCTCCGACAGGAAGGCCACATCCAGTAGCGTGGCCGCGTTGCGGTGCGCGCCGCCCCGGCCCGGATCCTTTTGCGATCGCCGTGTGTCGTCCCGACGTGGACCCTCGACACAACGACCTTCGACGGACACTCGACGACGACACGCCGGCGTTCGGCGTTCTCGACAACACGTACAGCCCCGCGGTCGTCGAAGTCGTCGGCGAACTCGGCTTCGACTTCGTGTGGGTCGACTTGGAGCACGGCGGGCCGAGTCCGTGGGACGCCGACGCGCTCGAAGGCCTCCTGCGCGCGGCCGAACTGACCGACACGGAACTCCTCGTCCGCGTCCCCGAGGCGAACCCGGCGATGGTGCGCAAGGCCCTCGACGCCGGGGTTCGGAACCTCTTCCTCTCGCGCGTCGAGGCCGCCGCGGAGGTCCGCGACGCCATCGCGGCGGCGAACTTCGAGTACGACGGCAATCCGGGTCGACGCGGGCTTGCCGGCCCGCGATCCGCGCGCTACGGACTCGCGGACGACTACATCGGGACCGAGGACGAGGAAGTCCTCGTCGGTGTGACGATCGAGACCATCGAGGCGGTCGAGAACATCGACGAGATCCTGTCCGTCCCCGAACTCGGCTTCGCCTTCCTCGGGCCGAACGACTTCTCCGTCGCGTACGGCTCTCCCGGCGACCTCGCCGATCCCGAGGTCGAGGCGGCGGTCGAGACGGTGCGCGACGCCGCGATCGAGCACGACGTGACCCTCGGCGGGCTCACCTTCGGGATGGACGACGCCGTCGCGAAGGTCGCGGACGGCTATCGGCTCCTTCACGTCGGGAGCACGCTCGGCGCGCTCACGGGAACGTTCGGCGACTGGCACGAGCGATACGAGAACGCGCAATAGCGCGTTGTCGGGACCCGCGAACGCTGAACGGAGTGAGGTGTGAGCCGACGGGGAGGCGCGCGACGAGTAGCCGCGCCCTCCTCCTTCGACTCACGCCGGTCGGACGGTCGTGCCAGCCTCGCCGTCCAGCGCGTCGCCGAGCGACGCAGGATCGGTGACGATTGCGCGCCCGCCGGTTTCGTCGACGAAGCGTGCGCACGCGCTTACCTTCGGTCGCATGCTGCCGGCAGGGAACTCGCCCACCTCGCGGAGCGCGCGGAGTTCGTCCGGCGTCGCCTCACGGATCGGCGTCGGGTCGTCGCTCCCGTAGTCCTGATACACCGCCTCGACGTCGGTGAGCATGACGACGGTATCGGCGTCGACGACATCCGCGACGAGCCGCGTCGTGTGGTCTTTGTCGACGACGGCGGGGACGCCCTTGTACTCGCCCGGCTCTCCGTGCTTCCTCTCTGCCGTCCCGCCACTCGCATTCGTCTCCTCGTCGGTCGCCCCGCGCGGAACGACCGGAACGCCACCGCCGCCGCCGCAGATGACGGGCCCGGCATCGTTCGCGACGAGCGCGGCGAGGTGGTCGGCCTCGAGGACCTCGATCGGGTCGGGCGACGGGACGATGCGCCGGTATCGCGTGTCCCCATCCCCGTGGACTGCGGTCGTCCGGAACTCCTTCTCGGCGGCCTCGTCGGCGGTGTAGTACGGCCCGACCGGCTTTGACGGATCGTCGAAATCCGGGTCGTTCGGGTCGACGCGAACGCGTGTGACGAGCGGTGCGGGCGGCCCGCCGAAGGCGTCGCCGAAGCCGGTCTGGAGAAGGTAGCCCACCTGTGCCTGCGTCTCGGCGACGAGGACGTCGAGGGGTTCGGCCTCACCAGTTGATTGCTCCTCGGCGAGGAGTCGGTTGCCGACCTGCGGGCCGTTACCGTGCGTGAAGACGAGGTCGTGCCCGCGCTCGTGGAGGGGCGCGAGGGCGTCGCGTGTCTCGCGGATGCGCGCGCGCTGCTCGGCGACGGTCCCCTCGCCGGAGCGGAGGAGGGCGTTCCCGCCGAGCGCGACGACGAAACGGCTCATACGCGAGTCGGGGGCCGCAAGCAGGAAGGCGGTTGCGGCCGGCGGGACGTAACGTTATGTGCGCCGAGGCGAAAGGCGCGCCTGTGTCCGCCCTCCATCGACGCCCACTGGTCGTCGGCGCGGCCGTCGCGCTCGCGGTCGGCGGCGTCGCCCACTACTGGTTCGCGGACGCCTGGCTCACCGGCGCGCTCACCCTCTGTTACAGCGACACCCACTCCCGGCGCTCGTCGCTCGTCCCGATGGCCTCGATAACGCGCTGGACGTCGCGGCCTGTCCCGAAGTCCGGGTCGTAGTCGTCGCCCGCCGCCGCGGCGGTGAGGAACGCGGCGTTCTCGTGGACGAATGTGTGCTCCCACCCGATAGTGTGGCCGGGCGGCCACCAGTGCTCGATGTAGGGGTCGTCCTCGTCGGTGACGAGCACGCGCTCGAAGCCGCGATCGTCGCCGCGGAGCACGTCGAGTTCGTTGAGCCGTTCGAGGTCGAAGCGGATCGCGCCCGCCGTCCCCTCGATTTCGAGGGCGTTCGTGTTCTTATGCCCGGTCGCACAGCGCGTCGCCTCGAACGTCGCCGTCGCGCCGTTCGCCAGCTCCGCCTGCGCGCTGAACGCGTCCTCGACCGTGACGGGCCGCGACTCCCCGTCCTCATCGGGGCGCTCCTCGACGAACGTCGTGCAGTTCCCGCTGATCGCCGCGATATCATCGACGAGGAACTGGACGAGGTCGATACTGTGCGCGCCGAGGTCGCCCAGCACGCCCGACCCCGCGCTGTCGGCGTCGAGTCGCCACGACCACGGCGCGTTGGGATCGACGAGCCAGTCCTGGAGGTAGCGCGCGCGGACGTGTCTGATCTCGCCGAGGACGCCGTCGGCAATCAGTTGCCGGGCGTACTCGATGGCGGGGACGAACCGGTAGTTGAACGCGGTCGCGGCGACGGCGTCGCTCTCCGCCGCGGCGTCGGCCATCCGCTCGGCGTCCGCGAGCGTCGGCGCGAGCGGTTTCTCGCAGAGGACGTGCACGTCGTGTTCGAGCGCGTAGATCGACGGCTCGACGTGGACGTGGTTCGGCCCGAGATTGTAGAAAACATCGACGCGGTCGATCGTGTCCCGCCAGCCGGTCTCGACGGCGGCGAAGCCGAAGCGATCGGCGGCGTCGCGCGCCGCATCGGCGTCGCGGCCGCAGAGAACGTCGAGAGAGACGTCCGGGGCATCGGGGAAGAACATCGGGAGACGCTGGAGCGCGTTCGCGTGCGCCTTCCCCATGAAGCCGTAGCCGAGGACGCCGACGGAGAGCGTGTCGGTGCTCATGCAGGCTCTTCACCCGGGGGGAGCGTGAAAGTGACGCACGACGAGGGACCGACAGGCGAAACGACATACCCTCGCGGCCGACCCCCGGCACCGGCGGCGAGAACACGCATCGGTCGCCGCGACCGCCGCTTATTCCGCGCGGGCGCTCGAAGCGTGATTCATGTCCACGGAGATGACCGCACACCGGATCGCGGCGTACGGTGACGCGGACGCCTTCAAGACCGAGACGGTTCCAGTCCCGGAGCCGGATCCCGGCGAGATCCGCGTCGAGGTCGCGGCCTCAAGCGTCAACCCCGTCGACTACAAGATTCGACGGGGCGACATTCCGGATTTCGCGCCGGAACTCCCGGCGACGCTCGGCTGTGACGTTTCGGGCGTCGTCGACGCAGTCGGCGAGGGCGTCGAGGCGTTCGACGTTGGCGACGAGGTGTATGGGATGCCCGGCGGGGCGGGTCGACAGGGTGCGCTCGCGGACTACGTCGTCGGCCACTCGGGGACGTTCGCACACGCGCCGTCGTCGATCCCGCTGGCCGACGCCGCGTCGCTCCCGGTCGTCGGGCTGACGGCGTGGGAGATGCTGACCGACAAGGCGGCGGCCGGCCTCGGCGACGAGGTACTCGTCTACGGCGCGGGCGGCGGCGTCGGGCACATCGGCGTCCAGCTCGCCGACTGGCTCGGCTGTGAAGTGACAGCAACCGGCTCGACAGCAGTGAAACGCGACTTCGCGGCGACGCTCGGTGCGGACGCGACCGTCGACTACACGACGACCGACGTCGAGACGTACGTCGCCGAGCACGCGAGCGGCGGCGGTTTCGACGTCGTCTTCGATCCTGTCGGTGATGACCATCTCGCGACGTCGTTCGAAGCCGTCCGCCCGTACGGTGCAGTCGTGACCACGGAGTCCAGCGCCGCGGAATCGCTCTCGCTCGCGCCGATGCACGCGAACTCGCTCGAACTCGGCGTCGTACTCGTCATCCTTCCCGTCCTCCTCGGTGAGGGCCAAGAACGCATCGGCGAGGAACTCGCGGACCTGGCGACGCTCGTCGACGACGGCGCGATTACGCCACACATCGACGAGCGCTTCGCGTTCGCGGACGTGGCCGACGCACACCGCCGCGCGGAGAACGGCGACTTCCGCGGGAAGCTCCTCCTCGTGAACGAATAGCGCCCGGAGAATCACACCGGTCCGTCCGCAGTATCACGGGTCTAATCGGGGATATACTGCTGTTTCCGGGGTTTTCTCTGACAGCGGACGCATCGGCTATTTGGGGTGGCTTAGCGACGCCGCCAGTGACGACCGAGACGCTGTGCGGTCGGGAGGTGCCAGTCGAGCGAGACCGCGAGGAGTCGCGTGCAGACGGTGACACTTGCACAGAGTGCCGCGGCCGGCCCAGGGGAGCCGCCGATGCTCGCGGCCAGCCAGTACGCGACGCCGCCGAGGACCGCACAGCTGGCGTAGAAGTCGTCGAAGAGGACGAACGGCTGGCGACCGAGGAGGAGGTCGGCGAGCGCGCCGCCACCGACGGCGTTGATCGTGGCGACGGCGACGACACCGAATCCCGAGACGCCGACGTTCGTCGCGACGATCGCGCCCGCGGTCGTGAACGCCGCGAGGCCGATCGCGTCCGCGACGAGCGTCGCCGGATGTTCGTCGGCGGCGTCGAGGACGATATGCGCGCAGACGGCGAGCGCGACGCCGAGCAGCGCGAGCGAGATTTCGCCGAACGAACGGAGGACGAGCGGGACGCGTCCGACGAGGACGTCCCGCGTCGCGCCGCCCGCGAACGCCGTCGCGAGGCCGACGACGGTGACGCCGAACAGATCGAACTCCTCGCGGATCGCCTTCGTCGCACCGACGAGCGCGAACGCGACGAGGCCGACGGCGTTCATGACGGCGAACGGGCGGACAGGGACGGCGGCGACGACGTCCGACAGCACGCTCGATCCCACGGCGTCGGTGCTATTGAGGCCACCGTTCGATGGATGTCGGGCACGGTGCGCATCGAGTCCGTCGTGCGTCCGGTCCGTCGTGCGTCCGGTCCGTCGTGCGTCCGGTCCGTCGCGCGTCCGGTCCGTCGTGCGTCAGTCGCGGTAGTCGCGTTCCGCGACTGCCCGAACCGGCGCGCCGTCCGCGTCGATCGCCAGCGGGTACGCCCGAAGGGTGAAGCGCTCCGGGACCGCATCACGGATCGCGAGGTTCTCGAAGACGAGCTGTTCCGCCCCGAGTAGGCGCTCGTGTGCGGGGACGCCGGTCGGTTCGTCCGGTCCGGCGTTCGCCGTCGGTGTCGGATCGGGGCTGAACGTGTCGAGCGCGAGGTGATAGCCGTGCTCGACGCACCACGCCGCGGCGTCGGCGGTAAGGTACGGGTGGTCGGCGTACTCGGGTGTTCCCCATTTCTCGGCCCATCCCGTGTCGAGGACGAGCACGTCCGCGTCGTCGGGCGTGGGGAACCGTTCGGGGCCGATGGCCTCGCGGGCGTCAACATCGAGCGTGACGCGTCGCGCGTCGAGTCGGAAGTCCGCGAGGTCGAACGCGCCGAGCGTCGCCCCGTCGGGATCGACGTGCCGTGGTGCGTCGACGTGCGTACCGGTATGCGTCCCGAACGCGAGTGCGGAGACGCGATAGCCGTCGTCGTCGTGCGTCGCCGCGGCGTCGATCGACACCCCGGGATCGCCCGGATAGACCGGCATCCCCGTCGCGAGTTCGTGCGTGAGATCGGCGGGGGCCGGGGTGGCTCCGTCTCCCGTCGGGGGCATCGCGTCGATGTTCGTCGCGTCGGCGCTTGCCACGTTGTCCCGGTTCGCGCCGGCCGCGAGGACCCGCGCCGCGAGCGCGTCGCTGTCGGCGTCGTCGGGACTCGACACACGTTCGAGGACCGGATCGGCGTACGAGGTCGCTCCCGGGTCGCCGACGACGAGTTTCGGTAGCGTTGACCCCGAAAAGCCCTCGGCGAGCACAGCGTCAACGTCAGCCCCGAACTCGGCGAGCGCGCGGTCGAGAGCGGCGTCCGGTCCGCCGTCGTCCTTTCCGACGGGCTGGAACGACGCAGTGAGATCTGGCGTGACGCCGACGACGCGTGCCGCGCCCGCCGTCCGGTGCCGGTGGGTGTCCTTGCCGGGATCGTCGAGTTCGACGGCATGATGGATGCCCTTGACCGTGCCGACGGTCGCGCCCGCGCGATCGAGCGCCGGGACGAGGCGCTCGACCAGCGTGGTCTTCCCCGCGTCGCTCTCGCCGACGATACTGACGACCTTCATGGCGTCGCGTACGCCGCGGTGACGGGTAAGGCGTTCGTCGCAGGGCGAACGGTGGCGTTACTCCGTCTGTTCAGCGCGCGCGGCATACGCTGACAGCCCCTCGTCGACGACCTCGCGGTAACGCGCGTCGTCGATGTCGAGCGCGACCGCGGTGTTCGGGGCTTCGTCGTAGACGCCGTGTTGGTCGCAGACGACCGAGCCGTGCGAGGGGCCGCCGCTCGTGTCGATCTCGCAGTAGTAGTCCGCAAAGTCGAGTGTGTCGGGATCGACGAGGTCCGCGAGCACGGCGGCGTCGTGGATCGACGGCCCGGTCTCGTCGACGTCGATGGCGTCTGCTGGGTAGCGTAGCCACGCGGCGATCGTCTCGAAGACGCCGCCGCGCTCCTCGTACGACTCGATCCGCTCGAAGGGGATCGTCGCGTCGTTCGTCACGTCGAGGCCGACCATTCGCGGATGGGCATCCTGGACGACGCGGCTCGCTGCCGCCGGGTCGTTGTGGAAGTTCGCCTCCGCGACCGGCGTCACGTTGCCGCCCGCGAGCGCCGCGCCACCCATCACGTAGATGTCGTCGACGATCTCGGGGAGTGTAGGCTCCTTCGCGAGTGCGAGCGCAAGGTTCGTGAGCGGCCCGACAGCCGCGATCGTTAGGTCGTCGCCGTGCTCGCGGGCCTGCCGCACGATGACATCCGCGGCGTGCTCGTCGCCGATGTTGCCGCTCGGATACGGGAGGTCGCCGCGGATACCGCCCCCGCCGTGGATCCACTCGGCAGTCGCGAGTTCGTCGACGAGCGGCCGGGCGCATCCGCGCGCGACGGGGACATCGTAGCCGCCGAGTTCGAGGATCGCGCGGGCATTATGCGTCGTGTTCTCGACGGTCGTGTTCCCGCAGACCGTCGTGACGCCGACGACGTCGATCGCGGCGTGTCCGAGTGCGGCCGCGAGCATCACCGCGTCGTCGCACCCGGGGTCGGTGTCGAAGAGCACTTTCCGTGCCATCTACGCGAACGGGCCGACCTCGTCGACGGGCGTGACGGAGTAGTCGACGGTGAGCGTGTCCTTCGTCGCGCGGATCTTCCCGACAAACGTCGAGATGGTGTCGAGTCGCCCCTCGAGGATGAACAGTTCCATGCAGTGGTGGTCGCCGACGTGGCTGTGGAAGTTCGCGGCGACGATCGACTCGTTCTCGTGGCGTAGGTGCATCATCTTCTCCTCGACGTTCGTCGTTTCGTAGTCGAAGAGGACGGTGACGACGGCCATCAGGTCGCGGTCCTCGAGGCGTTTGTCCTCGAACTCCCCGAGAAGGTTGCGTGCGGCCTCCCGGACGACTTCTGAACGACCCGTGTAGCCGTGTTCGTCCGCGAACTCGTCGATTCGATCGGCGAGTTCGTCGGGCATCGAGATGGAGACGACAGCCATTGTTAGTAACTCAGGTAGTGGTCGGTGATAAGGATTTGTAGACTCCCGTTGGATGAGCAACATCGTCCCGGCGTTCGGAATCACGAGACCGATGGCGAACTACGCGGGGTTCCCCGCCACGAGGACGGCCGTCATGACGATCCTGCTGTGGGTCGATCGCACCGAGATCATTCCGGTGCCCGTCCTGGTGACGCCGTCGTTCTGTCAGTTCGTACCGTCGGTCGAAACCCACTTCTTCCCGGCACGTTTTGGAAGCCGGTATGCATACACGGAGGGGTCGGCGATGCGCGTGCTGATCGTCGGGGCCGGCGAGGTCGGCTCCAGCATCGCCGCGGACCTCAGTGAGTCACACGAGGTCGTCGTCGTCGACGTCGACGCCGACTACGTCGAGCAACTCCAGTACGACCTCGACGTGCTCCCCGTGCAGGGTGACGGGACCGATCCGGACGTCCTGGAGGAAGCCGGGGTCGCTGACGCCGACATCGTCATCGCGTCGACGGACGACGACGAGACGAACCTCGCGATCTGCGGGACGGCGGCGACACTCGCCGACCCATTCACCATCGCGCGCGTCCAGAAAACCGCGTATCTGCGGACGTGGCGACGGACGCAGCGGGCGTTCGACGTCGACTTCATGGTGTGCACCGACCTCCTGACCGCCCAGGCCATCGTCCGCCTCATCGAGTTCCCGACCGCGACGGACGTCGATCCCTTCTCGTCCGGGCGCGTCCAGATGGCGGAGTTCGAAGTGGCCCCCGAGAGCGAGATCGCCGGCCAAACCGTCCAAGAAGCCGATCGGTTCGAGTCGCTGACTTTCGCGGCGATCGTCGAGGACGGCGAGGCCACCATCCCGGCGGGCGAGACAGTGCTCACGGGGGGGTCGAACGTGCTCGTCATCGGGACGCCGGACAGCGTCGAGTCGTTCGCCGCCGCGGTCGCCCCCGCGAGCGCAGCCGCGGGCGTCGACGACATCGTTGTCGTCGGCGGCGGACAGCAGGGATTCCTCGTCGCCGAGCACCTCGAAGAGCGCGGTTTCCGGCCTCGGCTCATCGAGCGGGACGAGACGCGCGCGCGTGACCTCGCCGAGCAGCTGCCGAAGACGACCGTGATGGCACACGACGCGACCGACGCGGACTTCCTCGCCAGTGAGAACGTCGGCGAGGCGGACGTCGTCATCGCCTGTCTGGACAGCGACGAGAAGTGTCTGCTCGTCTCGCTGCTCTCGAAGCGTCTGGGCGCACAGCGGGCGATCGCGTCGATCGAGACACCGGAGTACGTCTCGCTCTTCGAGACGGTCGGGATCGACGTCGCCGTGAACCCCCGCGAGATCACGGCTGAGGAGATCACGCGCTTCACGCGCGAGCGCCGTGCCGAGAACGTCGCAATCGTCGAACCGGGTGGGGCGGAGGTCCTCGAGGTCGAAATCGACGCAGAAAGCGTGCTCGCCGGCCGCCCGATCCGCGAGGCCGTCGCCGACCTTCCGAGCGAGATCGTCGTCGGTGCGATCACGCGCGACGACACCGTTATCACGCCCCGCGGTGACACGGTTGTCGAGGTTGGCGATCACGTCGTCGTCTTCGTGCCGACGGGCGCGCAGGCGGCGATTGCGGAGCAGCTATGACGGGACGCGCAGTCCGCGTCGACTGGCGGGCGAGCCTCGCGCTCGTCGGGAGCGTCCTCACCTACCTCGCCGTCCCGCTCTGTTTCCCGCTCGCCATCGCGCTCTACTACGGCGACGGCGGGCTCGTCGCGTTCGTCGTCACGATCGCGGTGACGCTCCTCGTCGGGTTCGGACTCGGCCGTCTTGACGACGACCCCGACATCGGCGCGCGCGAGGGGTTCTTGATGGTGTCACTGACGTGGCTCGCGGTCGCGATCGTCGGCGCGATCCCGTACCTGATTGAGGCCCACGGGATTCCCGGCGTCGTCGCGGCGACCCACCCCGAATCGGCGCTCGGCAATCCCGCCTATGCGCTCTTCGAGTCGATGAGCGGGTTCACGACGACGGGCGCGACGGTGCTCGGGAGCATCTCGTTCGACGCGCACACGCGCGCGATGATGATGTGGCGACAGGAGACCCAGTGGCTCGGCGGCATGGGGATCGTCGTCCTCGCCGTCGCCATCCTCCCGAAGCTCTCCGTCGGGGGCGCACAGCTGATGGAGGCGGAAGCACCCGGCCCCGGATTGGAGAAGTTCACACCGAAGATCGCGGAGACGGCGCGCGCGCTCTGGGGACTCTACATGGGGCTGACCGCCCTCGAAATCGCCCTCCTCTACGGGCTCCACCTCCTCGGCCCGGTCGTCGACGCGCCGCTCGCGCCGAACATGACGTTCTACAACGCCGTCGCGCACGGCCTGACGACGATGCCGACCGGCGGGTTCTCGCCAATGGCGCGCAGCATCGAGGCGTTCAGCGCCGTCGTTCAGTGGGTCATCGTCCCGTTCATGATCGCGGCCGGCGTCAACTTCGCGCTGTTCTGGCACGTCTGGACCGGCGAGCCCCACCACCTCCGCGAGGACGCCGAGTTCCGCGGGTACGTCGGCCTCCTCGCCGTTGCCACCGCGATCGTCGCCGCGCTCCTCTACACGGACGCCGGCCTCGCGGGGATCGCGGGCGCTATCGAGCCGTCGCTCCGCCACGCCGTCTTCCAGGTCGCGTCGTTCGTCACGACCACGGGCTACGCGAGCATGGACTTCAACGCGTGGGGGACGCCCGCGAAGTACATCCTCCTCGCCCTGCTGTTCGTCGGCGGTTCCGCGGGCAGCACCGGCGGTGGTATCAAGATCGTGCGCTGGCTCGTCGTTCTGAAGTCCGTGCGGCGCGAGCTCTTCACGACCGTCCACCCGGACGCCATCAAGCCCGTTCGACTCGGCGGGATGGTCGTCGACGAGTCCGCCGTGCGGGGCATCCAGGCGTTCACGCTCTTCTATCTCGCCCTCTTCGCCGTCGCCAGCGTCCTCGTTATCGCGAACGGTGCCGCCGTCGACGGCGGGATGACGGTGCTCGAGGGCGTCAGCGCGACCGCCTCCACGCTGGGGAACGTCGGGCCGGGATTCGGCGCGTTCGGCCCGATGGACAGCTATCGGCCGTTCCCGGACTCGACGAAACTCTTCATGGTCGGGCTCATGTGGGTCGGCCGCCTCGAAGTGTTCCCCGTGCTCGTGCTGCTGACGCGCTCCTACTGGACGTCGTGAGCGCCGAAGGCGCGGAGGGTGTCCGTCGGGACGCCCTGCGTGGAGAAGAGACGGACCCGATCACCCGGTTCGAGGGCCGTATCGCCGTTCGGCGTGACGCTCGTCTCGTCGCGTTCGAGCGCGACCACGAGGACATCCTCGCCGACGAGCCCGTCCGCGTTCGCCTCCTTCAGCGTGCGCCCGGCGATCGTGGCCTCGTCCGCGACAGTGACGGTCAACACCTCCTCGTCCGCAGCGACGCCGAGTGTCCCGTCCGCGCCCGTTTCCGCCTCTTCCGGCCCGAACGCGTGGTACGGGTGGTGGCGTTCGGCGCGCATCAGGTCCTCATCCTCGATCTCGACGCCGAGGTTCGTGAGCTTCCGGGAGATCCGTGAAAGGTCCGCAGTGTCCGTCCCGACGGCCTTCACGCGAAGGTTCCCGCGTCCGGTCATGGCCTCGCGCACGCCGATGACGCCGGGCACGCTCAGCACCTGCGCGGCGAGGCGTTCCTGCTCCGCGGCGGTCGTCGTGCAACGTAGGAGGCCTGTGAGCCGCCCGCCGACACGCTCGTAGTCCACATGGGCGTGGTAACCCGTGATGACGTCCGCCTCCTCTAAGCGCTGGATACGGTTGCGCACGGTGCCGGGCGAGACGTCAGCCTCGCGTGCGATATCGGCAGCGGTCGCCCCCCGCGCGTCGCGCGCCAACCGGTAGAGGATCAACTCGTCCAGTTCGTCGAACTCCGAACTCACTCATATACCTCTCTCCGGATTCGGTAAATCCGTTCCGGTCGGACCCACCTGGATTCTGGAAAGCCTAAAATAGACTGCATATAGTACGCTTACAGTAATTTTCCTAGTGCTTTATGAGCTATCGGAAACACCGTGGCGGATATGCAGTTCGCAGCTCCCCGACGTGGCGCACGCCGCGGTGGTACGCGATGAGCGATCCGGCCGGCGACGTCGAGACCGAGCTAAGCCGCGATATCGGACTCGTCGGCGCTGTCGCTATCGGCGTCGGGACGATGATCGCCGCCGGTATCTTTGTCCTCTCCGGCCTCGCCGTCTCGAACGTCGGCGCGGCCGCCATCGTCGCGTTCCTCCTCGCGGCCGTCGTCGCGTCGTTCACCGCGTTCGCGTACGCCGAGTTCGCCTCCATCTACCCCGAGTCGGGCGGGGGCTACATGTACGTCGCGAACGTCTTCGACACCGACCTCACCTACATCGTCGGCTGGTCGATGATCCTCGGCTACCCCGCGTCAGCGGCGTTCTACCTCGCGAGCTTCTCCGACTGGTTCTACCGCTTCATGTACCCCGCACTCAGTATTCCGGATGCGCTGCCATTCTGGATCCCCGGCCTTCTCATCCTCGCGCTCCTCGTCGGCGTCAATCTCAAAGGCACCGAGGAGACGGGTATGTTCCAGATCGCCATCACGGGCTTGAAGGTCGCGCTCATCGGACTCTTCCTCTACGGCGGCTTGCAGGCGTTCGACGCGAGCGCCATTACGGTCTCGCTCGCCGAGAACATCACGCACGTTCGGGACATCGGGATGACGAGCGCGCTCGTCTTCATCACGTTCTTCGGCTTCGAGGCGATCGCGACCAACGCCGAGGAGATCAAGAATCCCGGCAAGACCGTTCCGCGCGCGATCTTCTTCAGCATGGGCTTCGTGACGGTCGTCTACGCGCTCGTCGTCCTCGTCATCGTCATCGCCATCCACGACCCGCAGTTCCTCTCCTTCCTCGCCGAGAAGGCCGGCCTCGGGAGTGCGGCGGCCGCTGAGCAGTTCATCGCCTCGAACGGCGAGATCGCGATGGGGCGCGCCGCCCAATACTACCTCGGCGACGTCGGTTTCTACGTCATCATCGTCGGCGCGCTCCTGTCGATGCTCTCCGCCGCGAACGCCACCATCCTCGCCGGCTCACGCGTCAAGCTCGCGATGGCGCGCCGCGACCACCACCATCCTCGCCGGCTCACGCGTCAAGCTCGCGATGGCGCGCCGCGACCACCTCCCCAGCCAGTTCGAGGACCTCCACCCTAGTCTGAACACGCCCTACAAGTCCGTCCTCCTCACCGGTGGGCTCATCCTCTTCTACGTCGTCGTCTTCACCGTCCTCTTCGGCGCGCCGCCCGGCACCGAGGGCGACGCGAGCACCGTCCACGTCGCCGGCTTTACCCTCCACCTCGGACTGGAGGCGCTGACGCACTTCGCGGACTTCATGCTCCTCGGCGGGCTCGTCGTCGTGAACCTCGCCGTCGTGCGCTCCCGGCGGAAACACCCCGACATCGACCGGGGCTTCGAGGTGCCGTTCGTCCCGTGGGTGCCCGCCGTCGCCGTCGTCGCGAACCTCGTCCTCCTGTTGAACGTCAGCCCGACGAGCTTCGTTATTGGCGTCCTCGCGGAAGTCGTCGGCGTCGCCTTCTGGTTCACTGTCCTCTCCGGAAGGTCGGGCGAGCACGCGGAGCGCGAGACGCCCACCGTCGTCAGCGAGCGCCAACCCGCCGAGCGCGACTACCGCATCGTCGTTCCCGTGGCGAACCCCGCGCACACCGAGCAGCTCGTCGGAACCGCCGATGACATCGCGACGGCGCGCGACGGTGAAGTCATCGTGATGTCCGCCGTCGTCCTCCCCGATCAGACGCCGCTCTCCGAGGGACGGCAGTTCGTCGACGAAAAACGTGCTGTGCTCGATAACGCGATGGCCATCGCTGAGGACGCCGACGTCCCCGTCTCCGGCGTCGTCCGCATCGCCCACGACCCCGCGGACGCCATCCTCAACACGCTCGAACAGCACGACGCCGACGCCGTCCTCATGGGGTGGAGCGGCACCGCGAATCGGCAGCGCGATGTCGTCTTCGGGAGTACCGTGGACGACGTCGCCGAGCAGGCCCCCTGTGACGTGCTCGTCGAGGAGACGACCGGATTCCGCGAGGACATCGACGAGATACTGCTCCCGGCGGCCGGCGGCGCGAACGCCGCGCTCTCCGCGGACGTCGCAAGCGCTGTCGCCCACACCGACGACGCCACCGTCCGCGTCGTCCACGTCGTCGCACCGGACGCCGACGAGGCGGCCCGCCGGGAGGGGGACGCGCGACTCGAAGCTGCTCTCGATCTGCTCGGTGACGGCGTCACGACCGAGGCAGCGCTCCTCGAAGGCGATGACGTCGCGGACACCATCGTCGCCGCGACCGCCGAGGCGGACCTCACCGTCCTCGGCGCAACCCGCGAGGGCGCTGTCGAGCAGTTCCTCTTCGGGTCGATTCCCGAGACGGTCGCCCGGCGTGCCGAGAGCCCCGTCATCGTGACGAAGCGCTCCGAGGGGATTCGCGGCTGGGCTCGACGGCTCCGTGACGTCCTCCGGTAAGCGCTGCGCGCTATCCACAGGTCAGTAGCCTTTTGCCGTCGACACTCGACGCCACGAGTAATGAGTGAAGACGCCAGCGGGGGCAACGTCGAGACGGAGCTCTCCCGGGACATGGGACTGCTCCCCATCACCTTCATCGGCGTCGGAGCGATGATCGGTGCGGGGGTCTTTGCCCTCACCGGTCAGGCGGCCGGCCTCGCCGGCCCCGCGCTCCTCCTCGCGTTCCTTCTCAACGGTATCGTCGCCTCGTTCACCGCGATGAGCTACGCCGAACTCGGCGCGGCCTTCCCGCGCTCGGGCGGCGCGTACAACTGGGTGAGCGAGGCGCTCCCGCGTCCATGGGGCTTCTTCACTGGATGGGCGAACTGGTTCGCGCAGGCCGTCGCCTGTGCGCTCTACTCCGTCACGTTCGGTGTCTTCTTCATGGCGTTCGTCAGCATCATCATCACGGGCGGTGCGACCACCGAGGGCGCGCACTTCCTCGGGATCGCCCAACACCTCTGGGCGAAGGGCCTCGCCGCCGTCGTCGTGGGGTTCTTCGGCTACATCAACTACCGGGGTGCCGAGGAGACCGGCACGATCGGCATCGTCGTCACCAGCGCGAAGATCGTCATCCTTGCGGTCTTCGTGCTCTTCGGCGCGTTCGCCACGTTCGAGAACCCGAACTGGACCGCGAAGTTCATCGGCGAACACGGCTTCTTCGCCACGGGCGCGTCCGGCGTGATGGCCGCGATGGGCTTCACCTACGTCGCCTTTGAGGGGTACGACATCATCGTGCAGTCCGGTGAGGAGGTCATCGACCCCGGGGTAAACATCCCGAAGGCCATCTTCTACTCAATCGTCGTCGTCATCCCGATCTACATCCTCGTCGCGTTCGCCGCCATCGGCGGTATCGACGTCACGCAGCACATCCTCGAACTGGCCGGCCTTACGGACCCGAACACGCCGACGTACCTCATTCTCGGGAACCTCGGCGAGCTCGGCATCATTCAGGCCGCCGGTCAGTTCGTTCCCTACGGGCTGCCGCTGCTCCTGATCGCCGGGCTCGCGGCGACGATGAGCGCGCTGAACGCGACGCTCTACGCCTCCTCGCGCATCGCGTACTCGATGAGCCGCGATAAGCTCCTGCCGGACCCGCTCTCCGACATTCACCCGGAGACGCGCTCGCCGTACTACGCCATCGCGGCGTCCGCGGTCCTCATCGCCATCATGGCGCTCTCGTTGCCGATCAACTCCGTCGCGTCCTCGTCGTCCGTGATGTTCCTTCTGCTGTTCTCGATGGTGAACATCGCGCTGATCTTCATGCGGCGCAACCGCCCCGACCTCGAACGCCCCTTCGAGGTGCCGGGCTTCCCGTACACGCCCGCACTCGGTATCGCCTTCCAGCTCATTCTCGCGCCGTTCCTCCTGCAGTCGCTCGGCCTCGGGTTCGGCGAGGAGGGGTTCATCTCCCTCGTCACGATAGCCATCTGGTTCGCCATCGGGATCGCCGTCTACTACGGGTACAGCGAGGCGCGCGAACGCGAGCGCATGGAGGAGGAGGCACCGGCGGTCGTCCACGAGCGGACGCCGACCGGCCGCGAGTCACAGATCCTCGTGCCGATTGCGAACCCCGAGCACGCAGAGCAGTTCATGCGCACCGCCGTCGACGTCGCGACGGACCGTGACGCCGAGATCCTCGTGATGAGCGTCGTCACCGTCCCCCAGCAGACGCCGCTCGAGAAGGGCCGCCAGTTCGTCGACGACAAACGCGCGGTGTTGGAGGAGGCGATGACGGTCGCGGAGGACGCGGATGTCCCCGTCAACGGCACCGTCCGCATCGGCCACGATGTCTCGCAGGCAATCCTCAACACGATCGAACAAGAGGAGAGCGACGCCGTCCTCCTGGGGTGGCGCGGGCGCTCGCGTCGGCGTGACTTCGTGCTCGGGAGCAACCTCGACACGGTCGTCACCGACGCCGACTGTGACGTCCTCGTCGAGAAGGTCGGCGAGAGCGCTGACGGCGACGTCGACTCGATCTTCCTCCCGACGGCGGGTGGCCCGCACGCCGAACTCGCTGCGGAGGTCGCACGGGCCGTCGCGCGCACCGAAGCCGCGACCGTCGAGGTCGCACACGTCATCGCGCCGGATGCGACCGAGGACGAGCGCGCCGACGCCGAGGAGCGCATCGAGAGCACGATGGCCGTCCTCGAAGACGTCGATGCGGAGCGCGCACTCCTCGATGGTTCGGACGTCGCGGACACGATCGTCGATCGTTCGAGCGCACACGACCTGACGATCGTCGGCGCGACCCGCGAGAGCCTGCTCCAACAGCTCACCTTCGGCGCGATCCCCGAAGAGGTCGGCCGCCGCATCTCGACGCCGGTCGTGATGACCAAGCGGAACCTCGGAATCGGGAGCCGGGTTCAGCGGTGGTTCTCGCGAACGTAAGTGAGGGAGAACTCAACGGAGCGTCGCTCCGCGTTAGTTCAGTCGGACGTAGCCCGACTGAACCCAGTATCCGGTGGGTTACGCTGGTTCTCGCGAACGTAAGTGAGGGAGAACTCAGCGGAGCGTTGCTCCGCGTTAGTTCAGTCGGACGTAGCCCGACTGAACCCAGCGGGACGAAGTCTCGCGTTGGTTTTCGCGAGCGGACGCGAGCGAAGTGCGTGGCCGGTCCGAACGTAAGTGAGGGAGAACCAAATGCTGTTTTCCGCTCACCACATCGGGCGGGAATGTGTTCTGTGAGCGCGTCACGCGCCGAGCGTGACGCTCGCTGTGTCGAAGAACGCGGTCTCGTAGCCCTCGTGGCGCGAGATCTGGGGCGGGAGGTCGAGGCTGACGGTCGCGCGTTCGATGTCGCCGCCGATCGTGACGCCGTAATGATGGCCGAGGTCGGCGTCGGTGGTCTCCGTGAGGTCGTATCGCTCGCCGTCGACGCGAGCGCTGAATCCCGCCATCGGGAGTGGGTAGCGGTTGTACGGCGTGCGTGGGGAGACGGCGAGATAGGTGTCGCTCTCATCGCCGCTGAATCGGGTGGCGTCGTCGAGGACGGTCGCGACGACGGCCGCGTCACCCACCGTCCCGGTCCCGAGGGGGCGGCCGGGGAGCGCGTCGGGCTTCGGGAGGGTCGAGTCGGGGAGCATCTCCATGTTCATCGGGTCGACAGCGCCGCGTTCGCCCGCGCGGTCGAGCGTTCGATAGGCGATGGCGTCGAGTTCGGCGGCGGAGTAGGCGAGCGAGAAGTCGAACGTCGCGGAATCGGGGGCTGCGACGCCGCCGGTACGCCGGACGGCGGGCGCACCGACGCGGACGGAGACATCGTACGTCCCGCCGCCGGGGAGCGCGACGTTGTCGCCGAAGTGGAAGCCCATTCGCTGGGAAAGCATCGGCCACGGGGCGTTCGACGTGACGACGGCTCCGTCGTCGGCGAACCGGAGCATCGGGCTCAGATCGGTGAGTCGCTGGCCGGTCTTCGTGTCCCAGACGACCGGCATGACGTGGATCTCGTCGCCGGCCGTGGGGGACGCTTTGGGCGTCTCGTCGCCGGTGACGAGCCAGAACGTCTCCGGCACCGTGTACGTGAGCGCGCAGGCGTAGCCGTTCGCCTTTTGCATGCCGCTCATCGCCATTCCGTCGACGTGCGTCGGGTAGTAGACGGCGTCGGGGCGATCGCTGAGTGGCGTGCTCGTACGTGACCCGCCGTTCTGCGTCTCCTCGTTGGTGAGGTTCAGCGAGGAGCAGCCGGCGAGGCCGGCGAGCGCGCCCGCCCCGAGCGTCGCGAGGAACGCCCGCCGGGACCCGGACGCATGGCGTGCACGCCTACGCATCGCCACGGGGGGTCGGGAGGGCGCGTTTCGAGCGTGGGGGAACGAGGTAGTTTCCGCGGTTCGCGATGTCCATGTACTGGAGGATGCCGTTGTTGGTGCGTCGCCCGACCGGCGTGTCGCCGGCGAGTTCGTCCCCAGTCATGGCGTCGCGGGTGGCGACGAAGTCGTCGATGGCGCGCTGGAAACTGACGAAGTGGAGGCCGGCGTGGTCACCGTCCGTCGAGTCGAAGTCGCGTCGGAGGATGATTGGACGGCCGTCCTCGCGGACGTCGACCATCTTCTGGTTGTGCCCGACGACGCCGTCCTCGCTGGCGGCTTGTGCGGCAGGTTTGGCCTTCGACATCGCCGCGTCGGTGCCGAGGTTGTCGCCCGTCCCCTCGACGATGTCGTTCTCGGCGTGATACGGACAGAACATTTTCCCGACGCGGGCCTCGCGGTCGTCCTGCTCGTACCACTGTTCGAGGTTCAAGCGCATGTAGGAGGCGTGCTGTGTGGTGCCGCCGGCGAACGGGCCATTCCGGATGGTGACGCGCTCCTCGGTGGCCTGCGTCTTCGTGAACCCGGATTTGAACCCCATGTAGAGTGGCGCGTCCTCGGGGACCGGTTCGGACGTCGGCACGCCGTTCGCGTCCTGGTGCTCCGCGGGGAGGCCGTCGCCCTTGAAGCCGGTGCGACGCTGCGCGACGTCGAGCACGCCGTTGAAGCCGGCCGTAACGTCGACACCGTTGAGGGTATCTTTCTCGCCGGTGAGGGCCTGCTCGGCGGCGAGCAGGACGTGTGCGTGGTCGCTCGCGAGGTAGAGGAGGGCGTCGGGTGTGTCGAGGGTCGGATCCTCAAAGGACGCAAGCGCGCGTGGGTCGGGTAGCGGGGTCGATTCGGGGAGCGACGCGTCGAAGCGCGCGAAGTACGCCGGGGAGTACGCCATCGTCGAGAGGAGCCCGTCGTGGCTCCACGCGTACGCGCGATCGAGCGTCGAGAGCGCGGTCGCGACCGCTTCGCGCTCGCCCACCGTCGGCGTGCCGTTGCCCTCGTAGTCGAGGAGGAGGAGGAGGCGATGGGGCGGTTCGACAGCGTTGCCGTGGTCGTCGCGCGCGAGCGCGTCGTTCCACGCGTGCTGGCGCTCCGGCGGACTCTCGCTCCCCGTCGGGACATCGCCGCTGTCCGTCCGGTTCAGACACGCGGAAAGGGCGCTCGCACCGCCGATCGCCAGCGCCGACTTTACGAACGCGCGCCGGTCGATCCCGCGGTTCGGTCCGTCACTCATGCGCGTCGGTTGGGGACGCGGAGGGATATGCGCTCCTGGTTCGATCGGACGCCACGTCGCGGCGCTACTCGTCATCCGCTGGGCGGACGTACCAGCGCGTCCCGCTCGAGTGCGCCCAGCGCTCGGCGACGACCCCGATTTCCTCGCCGTCGAAGCGCCCGAGGAACTGCCCGATCTGGCTCGCGGAGAGCGTGAGGCCCGCGGCGAGGTCCTTACTCTTGCAGTGAACCGTCTCGGGGTCAAGTGGTTCGAGAGAGCTTCGCTCTCTCGTCATCACGAGACGGCTTCGCCGTCTCGGACGACCCCGAGGCTTCCCGTAGTTCACTCGGACACACCGATTCGACCCTGACAGTCAGCTTGCCTTCAAGTCTGGAACGGTGAAGCCGAACGCCGGATTTACCGGCTACCCTGCTGGGTTCGAGGCCGAGTTCACGGACAACCCCCACCCGCCACGAGCGAACCCGTCAGGGTGAGCGAAGTAGGGTGGGGTAGTTGACAGACGGTACACGGTTTCTCAAACTGACGGCTCCACTCTACGATGTGACGACTCACCTTGTGGAGCCGGTCGCGGACGAACCGTTCCTCACGGCTCTTCGAGCGTGTCGTGAATACTTTCCCCGCGTTCTACACGCGCTTCCGCATCTTGAACTTGATTTCGGGGAAGTCGATGACCAACGTATCTTCGACACCATCCGCTGAGAGTGCGGTCAGGGCCACGTTGTCCTCGTTCACGTCCACACCGACAACCGTCCGCGATTCCTGCTTGACTCGAACGGTCTGTTCGGTTTACGACGCGCGCATGCGTGCGCGGCGATAGCCCCCAGCCTACTCGTGTCCGAACACCCGTACCGGCTCGTAGGGTTCCTCCAGATACGCCATCTCGGAGTCGGAGAGGTCGATCTCGGTGGCCTCGACGGCGTCCTCCAAGTGCTCGACACTCGTCGTCCCGACGATCGGTGCGGTCACGGTCTCCTTGTGGAGGAGCCACGCGAGCGCGATCTGCGCCATCTTCACGCCCTTCTCGTCGGCGAGCTCCTGGACGCGCTCGTTGATCTCGATGCCCCCACCCTCGAAGTACGGCGTGTCGAACGTGTCGGCCTCCGCCTCGCCGCGCGTCGTTGCCCGTGACTCCTCGTGCGGACGCGTCAGCTGTCCGCCCGCCATCGGGCTCCACGGGATGACGCCGACCTCCTCGCGCTCGCAGAGCGGCAGCATCTCGCGCTCCTCCTCCCGATAGGCGAGGTTGTAGAGGTTCTGCATCGTCTCGAAGGACACCAGCCCTTCGCGCTCGCTCGTTCGGAGGGCGTCGGCGAACTGATGCGCCCACATCGACGACGCGCCGATGTGTCGGACCTGCCCGCGACGTACCGCGTCGTCGAGCGCGCGCAGCGTCGTCTCGATCGGCGTCTCGTCGTCCCAGCGGTGGATCTGGTAGAGATCGAGGGTGTCCATCCCGAGGCGATCGAGGGTGTTTTCGAGCTCCTGCTCGATCGTCTTCCGCGAGAGCCCGCCCGCGTTCGGGTGCGGGTCCTCCTCCGCCGGGAAGAAGACTTTCGAGGCGACGACCTGCTCGTCGCGTTCGTACTCGTCGAGCACGCCGCCGAGGATCTCCTCCGACTCCCCGTTCGAGTACGTGTTCGCCGTATCGAAGAAGTTGATCCCGAGGTCGATCGCGCGCTCGATGACCTCGCGGCTCTCCGCTTCGTCGAGCATCCAGTCCGCACCGCTCCCGAAGCTCATACAGCCCAGACAGAGTTCGCTGACCTCGACGCCCGTCGACCCGAGTGTCGTGTACTCCATGTGAGCGGACGGTCGGCGGCGAGCGGCAAGTAGGTTCAGGTGGCGGCACGCGTCGCCCGTCCCGACCGCCCGGTTCGCCACTCGCCGCCGCGGGGCGCGGGCACCTGATTTCGGTCCGCGTCAGTCGTCGGCAGTGTACGCGCCGCCGCGACGCACGAAGATGTCTTCAGAGGGTAATCGGGAGAAATGCACCGACCGGGATTTGAACCCGGGCCATGAGCTTGGAAGGCTCAGGTCCTAGCCACTAGACCATCGGTGCTCTCACTACGGTCGATCACCTGGCCCGACATCGCTGCGCTCTGTCGGACATCGGTGCTGGCTGCATCTGCTGTTTCTCGTCGGTCGCTAAAGACGGTTTCCTTTCACGACGCGACGACGGCGTAGGCGTTCCCCCGTGACTCGTACACCTCGACGACGTCGAGGTCGGAGTCATCGAGGTCCGTACGGAACTCGGCGGGGTCGTAGATGTGGTAGAAGCGGTCTTCGGTGTCGCCGCCGGGGAGCGTCCACTCGACGGTGGTGTCGAAGCCCGTTTCGGGGTCGAAGCGATCGTGCGTCGTGCTCCAGACGCTGATGAGCGCCTCGCCGTCGGGCGCGAGGACGCGCGCGAGGTCGTCGAGGCTGTCGACGCGGGCACTCCGACTGGGGAGGTGGTGGAGCGTCGCGACGTAGACGGCGAGGTCGACCGTGTCGTCACACAGCGGGATGCGCTGGGCGTCGCCTCGAACGAGCCCGAGCGCGTCGTCGTACCCGTTCTCGACGGCGCGTGCGCGTGCTTCGGCGAGGAGGCCGATACTGGCGTCGACGCCGACGGCGGTATCACAGGACTCAGCGAGGAGTTCGGCGTGTCGACCGTTGCCACAGCCGAGGTCGAGGCCGCGCGTGCCCGTCCGAGTCTCGATGAAGTCGGCGACGTCGGGCCACGGGTGTGCGCGGGTCTCCGAGAAGTGTGCGGCGATGCGGTCGTAGACGCGGTGCGGTGCGGGATCGCCGGTCGGGGTGGGGGTGTCGGTCATGATCAGGCGAGGAAGAGGAAGATTCCGTAGGCGATGGTGAGCATGATGAAGGCGTGTTTCGCGCCCGAGCGGATGTCCGTCTCGCTCATCTGCCCGGCGACGAACCCCGAGCAGACGGCCTGCACGAGGGCGGTGTGGAAGAAGAGGAGGCTGTACGCGGCCTTCTTCGCCTCTGTGAGTTGGCCGATGTTCCCGATGGACTGGCCGGCCGCGCCCGCGAACTGGTCGGCGGTCGGGATTGCGGGGACGAAGATGGTGTCGAGTGCGACGATGATCGCGATGAAGACGAAGAAGGCGAGGTAGATGACGACGAGGTAGGTGACGAGTTCGTTCCGGCGCTTTTGCTTGAGCCGCCGGGTCGATTGGGCCTCGTCGGCGGCGATGCGGAGGACGGGAGCGAGGTCACTCGTCGCGCTCATCGCGTTCGTCGTGAGTGTTACGACGCGCGTGATCATCGGCGTGCGAACGCGCTCCTCGAAGCGCGTGAGCGCGGCCTCGACGGGCGCACCCCAGCGGACGTCGGTCCACGTTCGATCGACCTCCTCGTTCAGGCCGCCGAGGTCGCCGCGTGCGACGCGCTCGATGCTGGCGACGATCGGCATGCCGGCCTCGTTCGTGCTGGCGAGGCGATCGAGGAAGTCGGGTACGGCGCGCTCGACGGCCTCCAAGCGGCGTTTGCGGATCTCCCAGACGACGGCGAACGTGCCAATGAGGAAGAGGAGGGCCTGAATGACCGGGTCGTCGAGCGTGGGGAGAAGCAGTTCGAGGCGTTCCGGTCGGACGAGTGCGAGGATCGAGAGCCCGCGCTCGCTGAGCGTGAGCCCCCAGCGGACGGCGATCGAGAGCACGGCGAGCGGTGCGGTCACGACGAGGAGCCAGACCGGCCGCTCGGTGATCGTCTCGAGTGGGTGTGTGAGCGCGTAGCGTGCCGGCGCGAGGTCGTTGTAGGCGCGGAGTCGCGCGCGATTGCGTTCGTCCGTCGCGACGGCGTCCGTGTCGAGCGCGCGGGACGGCGTGCCGCCGTCCGCCGCCGTGCTCACTTCGTCGGGTGTCTGTGTGACGTAGTCGTAGCGGACCTCCGCTTCGTGCTCGCCGTCCCCGCCCTGTGTGTCGCTCGTGATCGTGTCGAGGTAGACGATGAACCCCAGCGTCCCCAGCGGGAGGATCGCGTAGGCGAACGCCCGGAGGAAGCCGAGCGTGCCGCCGGAGACGAGGCCGATGACGACGAGGATGGTGATGAGGAAGAGCGGCCCGGCGACGAAGACGGTGACGTACCCCTCTGCGAGCGTCGAGAGGAGTTCGAGGAAGCGCTCCTGTTCGCTCTCCGCCTCCTCCTTGTACTGGTCGTATTCGTTGCGGAGGAAGACGCTCACGCTCTGTCCGGACTGGAGGACGCTCGTCAGGTTCTCGACGAACTCCTGAAAGTCCTCGCTGGGCGTCCGTCGGCCGGTCCGACGGAGGGCGTTGATGACGTCCGCGCCGAAGAGGTCGATGTCGCGGACCGTGACGCCGAACTCGGCCGCGCTCTCCCCGTAGACATGCTGGTTCTGCGAGAGGATCCGCAGGATCTTCGTGAACCCCATCCCGGAGCGTGAGAGGGCGAACATGAACGCGACGTTGCGCTGGAGGGTGTTCTCGATGAACCGCTCGCGCTCGCCCGCCTTATACTGCGGGAGGAGCCAGCGGTACTCGTAGGCGGCCACGCCCGCGAGCAGGCCGATGATGGCGCTCGCTCCCGCGACGACGGCGAACAGCTCGATCGGGGCGAGCGACGACGTGGTCGGGATCGCCACACGGGAGACATGGGGGGGAAGCAGGTCGAGGAGGAGCAGGCCGGCGACGCCGAGGTAGAGCCCGAAGATGCTGCCGACGACGACGGCGATCCCCGTGTAGAGGTAGGTGACGGCGGCGTACGCGGCGTACGGCCGGGAGATGTGGGCGGCCCGGAGCGACTGGGCGTGTCCGCGGTTCGCGCTCGCGCGCGAGCGAGCGAGCGAGTCGAACAGCGCGATCGCGAGGCGTCGCACCACCCGTTCGAGCCCGCTATTGAGCGGGACGCAGGCGAGACAGACGACCAGGACGCCGCCGACGACGAGCGGGAGGTATTCGAACACGGGTCACTCGGCGTCGCCGTCGAGGTGGCGATCGACGCGCTCGACGACCCGTTCGGGGTCCGCGTAATACTCGTTGATCAGCGCGGTGAACTCCCGGTAGTCCGTGACGTCGCGTTCGACGAGATAGCGGAGGACGCGCTTGCGGTTGCGCAGCTCTCGGAGGAGCTCGGCGCGCCCCCACCCGCGGTCGTCGCGGATCTCGTCGAGGACGGCGCTGTCCTGCTGGACGAAGCGATCCCTGCCCGGTTCCCACTCGAACGCCGTCGAGTAGTCGAGGTCGCCCGTCCGCTGATCGATCCCCTCGATCTCGGCGATGACGCGGTTGCGCCGGACGCGCTCGTCGCCGACGTACGTCAACGTCTGCACGCAGAGGATGTCGAGGCTCTGGATCATCGCCCGCGGGACGTTGATCGGGTCGTTTTCCAACCGATTGATCGCCGTCTGGACGCTGTCGGCGTGCATCGTCGAGTACGTCGTGTGCCCCGTGTTCATCGCCTGGAACAGCGTCATCGCTTCCTCCCCGCGCACCTCGCCGACGATGATGTACTCGGGGCGGTGTCGTAGCGCGGAACGGAGCAGGTCGTACATGGTGATGTCCGAGCTGTCCCCGAGGCTCTCGCGCGTCACGGAGGAGAGCCAGTTGTCGTGATAGAGGGTGAGCTCGCGGGTGTCCTCGATGGTGAGCACCTTCGAGCGCGGCGGCACGAACATCGAGACGGCGTTCATCGAGGTGGTCTTCCCCGAGGCGGTGCCGCCCGCGAACAACAGGCTCTTGTTGGACTCGATGGCGAGCCAGAGATACGCCATCTGGTCGAGGTCGAACGTCTCGTAGTCGACGAGCGTCGCGGGCGTGAAGGGTTCCTCCGAGTATTGGCGGATGGTGAACGCAGAGCCGCGCGGGGTGACCTCCTCGCCGAGGGCGAGTTCGGCGCGCGAGCCGTCCGGGAGCGTCGTCTCCGTCATGGGGTCCCCGACGCTGATGTGTCGTCCCGACTGCTGGGCGAGGCGGACGATGAAGTTGTCGAGCTCGTCGCGCTCGTAGGAGATGTTCGTCTCGATGTCCGTGTAGCGGTCGTGGTAGACGAACAGCGGGATCTCGTAGCCGTCACAGGAGATGTCCTCGACGTGGTCGTCGTGCATCACCGGATCGAGCTGTTCGTACCCTTCGAACGCCCGGTAGAGGTAGTAAAAGAGGCGGTGGAAGGTCTCCGGGGAGACGTCCGCGCCGTACTCCGCTAAGAGCTCGCTGGTCTGCTCTCTGAGGACGGATTCTGCTTCCTCGGGGTCGTATTCGGCGTCGTAGACGAGCGTGTCGCGGACGTCGGCGAAGAGGTTCGAGAGCAGTTCGCGCTCGACGTCGTCCAACGCCGGCTCGACGACGTGATAGCGGTGTTCGTTCTCCGCGTCGTTGTACCCAACCCAGACGAATGCGTACGGGGCGTTGACCCAGTAGCGATCCACCTCCTCGTACCCGTCGAGGCCGTCGAACGTGACCAATGGATCGTGGACCGACGGGCGATAGTCCTCGGCCGGGACCGTCGAACCGCGCAGCATCTCGACCGTTCGAGCGAGACGCCACCGGAACCGTTCGACGCGGCCCGAGACCGAGTCGGGAAGCTGGCTGGACATCGGGACTCTACCCGACAAACACACCGCCATCGGGTAAAAAGCTGTCCGCACGGGGACTCGCGGCGTCACGTTCAAGTCGTGGGATACCGTACCGTAGAACGTACTCAGATGCGGCGCGAGGATTTCACGCTCGACGTCAGCGACGTGGAGTGGGTGGAGACGGGCGGCGACCCGAAACGGCCGACGGTCACCATCGACTTCGACGGCTCACGCACCGATCTCGACGAACGCCTCACCGGCCCCGAAGACGTGGCTCTCGATGCCGACGAGACCGACGTGACGCTCCGCCTCCAAGGCAACCCGGACGATCCCGCGACGACCGGCGTCGTCGCCGTCACCGACCGCGTCACGGGCGGTCTCCTCCTCGAACTCGACGAGGACGCCGACGACGTGCTCCGGTTCGTTCGAGCCGCACGCGCGTACGGCGAACGCACCGACGCGGCCGAAGGCGGCTATCGCGTCGTCATCGCCGTCGACGGCGAGCCCGTGCGCACCTACGCGAAGGAGACCTTCCTCGTCTACAGCGAGGACGGCGACCTCCTTCGCAGCCGCAGCCTCATCCCCGGCGGCGTCGAGCTCTGACGGTAATTCTTTCTTCACGGCACCACCACGTCCGCTATGGACCTCTTCGGCACCGCGGGCATCCGCGGGAGCGCACGGAGCCGCGTGACGCCGGATCTCGCCCTCACCGTCGGTCGCGCCGCCGGTCTGCACGCCGACACCGCCGAGTTCGTCGTCGGCCGCGACGGTCGCGAGACGGGCGACGCCCTCGAAGCCGCGATGGCCGCCGGCCTCGAATCCGCCGGTGTCGACGTCCGACTCGTCGGGCAGGTTCCGACGCCCGCGCTCGCGTGGGCCTCGCGCGGCCGCCACGGCGTCATGCTCACCGCCTCGCACAACCCGCCGGCGGACAACGGCATCAAACTCTTCGCGGACGGCGTCGAGTACGGCGACGCGGCCGAAACGGCGATCGAGGCGCGCGTCGATGACGAGGAGCTCCCCGTCGCGTGGGACGCGTGGGGGGCGCGCGAGCGTCTCGACGTCATCGACGACTACCGCGGAGCCGTCGTGGACTACGCGCGCGGACACGGTGCGCCCCCCGACGGCCTGCGTATCGCGTGCGACTGCGGGAACGGGATGGCCGCGCGCGCGGTCCCGCAGACCCTCCGCGAACTCGGCGCGGACGTCGTCGCGCTGAACGCCAACGTGGACGGGCATTTCTCGGGCCGACCGAGCAAGCCGACGCCGGAGACGGTGCGCGATCTCCGGGCGTTCGTGGCCGATACCGACGACGTCGACGTCGGGCTCGCGCACGACGGCGACGCGGACCGGATCGTCGTCGTGGACGGCGATGGCGAGGTCGTCCACGAGGACACCGTGCTCGCGGTGCTCGCCGAACACTACACGCGGGCGAGCGACGTCGCCGATCCCATGGTCGTGACGACGCCGAACGCCTCCGGGCGGATCGACGAGCGCGTCCGCGCGGCCGGCGGGCGGACCGAGCGCGTTCGTCTCGGCGCGCTCCACGAGGGGATCGCGAGCGCGCGCGACGCGGATGGTGACGTCGTCTTCGCGGCCGAGCCGTGGAAGCACATCCACACGCGCTTCGGCGGCTGGATCGACGGCGTCGCCTCCGCGGCGGTGCTCGCGCGCCTCATCGCGGACGCCGGCGGGCTCGACGCCCTGCGCGACCCCGTGACCGAGCGGCCGTACCGCAAGCTCTCCGTCGAGTGCCCGGACGACGCGAAGCCTGCCATAATGGACGCGCTCGGAGACGCCCTCCCGGCGGCATTCCCCGACGCCGACGTCTCGACGGAGTACGGTGTCCGTCTCACCTTCCCCGACGACGCGTGGACGCTGGTACGTCCGTCCGGCACGGAGCCGTACGTCCGGCTCTACGCAGAGAGTGAGGACGTCGATGCCCTCGTCGACGACGTCCGGACGGTCGTCGAAGACGCGATCGCGGACGCGACGTAGTCACGGAATCGCGTGCCGCCACGCGGCGCTTTTGTCGGTGCCGAACGAATCGCACGTATGGCCGTTGACGCGTTGATCGACGCCGCCCGCGACGCCTGCGAGAACGCCCACGTACCGTACTCCGACTTCCCGGTCGGGGCCGCGCTCCGGACGGCGGACGGAACGGTGTACGTCGGCTGTAACGTCGAGAATGCGAACTATTCGAACAGCCTCCACGCCGAGGAGGTCGCGCTCGGGAACGCAATCTCGGACGGTCACGACGCGTTCGATGCGCTCGCCGTCACGTCCGCGTCCCGCGACGGCCTGACCCCCTGTGGGATGTGTCGCCAGACCCTCGTCGAGTTCTGCGACGACGACTTTCCCGTGTTCTGCGACACCGGCGACGGGACGACGCGCCACCTGCTCGGCGACCTCATCCCGGACACCATCACGGCCGCGGACCTCGACTAGGCGAGTATCCGGGCGATAACCCGGCGGTTCGCGAGGACGAACCCGCAGACGATGAGCGCGAACCCCCCGACGAGCGAGAGTGTCAGGGACTCCTCCAGGAACAGGACGCTCACGACCGCGGTGACGATCGGCACGAAGTAGGAGACGAGCGTCGTTCGGGCCGCGCCGATCTCGGCGATGAGCGAGAAGTACGCGACGTACGCCACGGCGGTCGCGACGACCGCCAGGTAGGCAAGCGACCAGTAGAACGTCGGCCCCGCGGCTGCGAGGGTGAGCGGTTCGCCGAGCAGCCACGCCGTGACGGCGAGGAGTACCCCGCCGCAGAGGAGCGCCCACGACGTGCTCGCTACCGTATCGATGTCCGCCGGGAAGCGCTGACTCCCGACGCTCCCGACGGCGACGCAGACGGCAGCGCCAAGTAAGAAGAGTTCGCCGACGGCGTGCGAGCCGCCGAACTGGCTCGGGTCGGGGTGTGCGATGACGACGACGCCGAGAATACCGAGGAGAACGCCGACACCCTGGCTCGCGGAGAGGTCGTCCTCCGGGACGACGAACGCCGCGAGCGCCGTCGCGATGACGGGGTTGAGGCTGAAGAGGACGGAGCTGACGCTGCTCGTGACGTACTGCTGGCCGGCGAAGAGCAGCGCGTTCGCACCGCCGGTGATGAACAGCGCGCCGAAGCCGACGACGAGGAGGTCGCTTCGTGAGCGCGGGAGCCACCGGTCGCCGTCGCCCGCGAGGATCGCGGCCGCGGGAACGGCGATGATGCCAGCGATGAGGAGGCGGAGGGACGCGAAGAAGACGGGTGCGTCCGGGAGAGCGTTCAGACCAATCTTGATCGCGACGAAGGAGCCACCCCACGCGAGTGCGACGTACGCGAAGAGGGCGACGGTCCGGTTCCGTGACACGCCACGTCGCTACGACCGGGCGGGGTTTTCAGCTATCGGAAGCGGCACGCGAGGGGAACAAGACTGACTGCCACCTCCCGAGGGTCGTGAAGGGCTTACAGCACGCCCCAGGCGTCGACGACGCGCTTCGGGCCGGTGATCTTGTTGATCCAGCGGGCCGCGGCGGCCTTCTTCAGGTTCTTCGCGGCGGGGCCGCCGAACGTCTCGATCGGGCTATCGATGCCGTTGAACGAGACCTGGTGGGCGACGGCCTCCTCGCCGATGCTGATGAGCGTCCCCTGATCCTCGTACGTCCAGCGCGTGAGCGGGTGGCCCTCGATCGCGGCGGCGATGTTCTTACCGACGACATCCGCGGCCTGCCAGGCGGCCTGCGCGGTCGGCGGCGCGGGGTTCTCGCCCTGATCGACGAGCGAGTTGTCGCCGATGGCGAAGACACGATCGTCCTCAGTACGGAGGTTCGACCCGGCTTTCAGGCGGTTGTGCTCCTTCTCCAGGTCGACGTCGGAAAGCTCCGAGGGGCCGGTGACGCCGCCCGTCCAGAGGAAGACGTCGTAGTCGAGGTCGTCGCGCTCGTCGAACTCGATGTGGTCGGCCGTCGCGGCCGTGATCGGGTCGTCGGTGAGAATGTCGATGTCGCGGCCCTCGAGGCGGTGGCGCAGCGCGCCCTGGACCTCCGGGTTGCCCGGCGGGAAGATCTCCGGAAGCGCCTCGACGAGCGTCACGTCGATCGGGGCGTGGTTCTTATCGCGGAACTCCGCGACCTCACCGGCCGACTGGATGCCGGAGAGACCGGCCCCACCGACGACGACCTGTGCGGGGTCGTCGCGCGTCGCGTCGCGTGCGGCCTCGCGGACCTGCTCGTGGATTTCGAGGGCGTCGGCGCGACTCTTGAGCGTGAGGGGGTACTCGTCCATCCCCTCGATCCCGTACGTTGCGGTCTCCGAGCCGATCGCGACGAGCACGTAGTCGTACTCGACCGTGGAGTCGTCCGCGAGCTCGACGACGCGCTCATCGACATCCACGTCGACGACCTCGCCCTGAATGAACTCCGTCCCGGGGTCGGCAATCTCGCCGACAGGGATGGTGAGCTTGTCCTGCACGCCCGCATCGCGGATGATGCGATGGGACTCGTGGAGGACGAAGTGATAGTCGTTCTCCGCGACCCACATGAGCTCAACGCGCTCCGGGAGGTGCTTCTGGAGCGAGTTGATCGCCCCGGCACCCGCGTAGCCAGCACCGAGAACGACGACTCTGGTTGCCATGTCGTACGCTGTGCTGGCCGGGAATACAAAGCCTTTGGAATGCGACGAGAGAGAAGGGTCGAAATGAACCGCCGAGTCGCAGGCGATCGAAGGGGCCGTCTCAGTGCTCGGTCGGCTCCGCGGGAGCCTCCATCCGATCGATCTTCAGGATGAGGACGTTCCCCGTGTCGTCCTTGCCGTCGACCGTTCCCTCGACGACGAGCTTCGAGAGCGGCGTCGGGCCGACGGTCACGGCATCCCCCTCGTGGAAGTCACGGACGCTCCCGCGCAGGTGGATCTCCGCGCGACAGAGATCGGGATGGTGGACGCTCGTGAGGCTGATCTCCTGCACGTTCGCGTCCTCGTCCTCCTCGCCGTTGTGGTACACCGGTACCTCGGCGGCCGAATCGAGCTCCTGAACGTCGAGGGCCGTGTACGCGTTCGAGGTCGGCTTATACCCCCCCTTCGGACCGGGGACACCCTCGACCAACTGGAGGGCTTTCAGGCTCTGCATCTGGTTGCGGATCGTCCCCGGGTTCCGATCGACTTCCTCCGCGATGTCCTCGCCCTTCACCGCCCCGTCTTGTTGCGTATAGAGATCCACGAGTGCCCGCAAAATGGTCTTCTGACTCGGCGTGAGTTCGATCGATGACATTGCCGATCGTAGGGCTGGCGCGCGCATAAAACCCCCGAATACGTACCCCCCGGGGAATACAGCGCCCCCGCCTCGTTCGGCCCACGAACACCGGGAAGTTTTCACCGGCCGACACCAACAGTCGCGTATGAACGATCGACGTGTCCTCGTCACCGGCGGCACAGGCTTCATCGGATCGAACCTCGCGAATCGCCTCGCCGCCGACAACGACGTCATCGCACTCGACAACGGGTATCTCGGAACGGCGGAGAACCTCGACGCGGGCGTCGAATACGTCGAGGCCGACGTCCTCGACGACGACCTCCCGACGGATGTCGACGTGGTCTTTCACCTCGCCGCGCTCTCCTCCCGACAGATGCTGGAGGAGAACCCGCGGCAGGGCGCACGCGTGAACGTCGAGGGGTTCATCAACATCGTCGAGCAGGCGCGCGCCGACGGCTGTGAGACGTTCGTCTACGCGACAACGTCCTCGATCTACGGGAGCCAAACTGAGCCCTGCCCGGAGGACATGAACGTCGAGGCCGCGACCGGCTACGACGCCTCGATGCTCGGCCGGGAACGATACGCGGAGTACTACTCGAACTTCTACGATGCGGTGTCGCTCGCGGGAATGCGCTTCTTCTCGGTTTACCAGGGGTACGGTGGTGCCGAGGAGCACAAAGGCCAGTACGCAAACACCGTCTCGCAGTTCGCGGCGAAAATCGCCGAGGGGGAGTCGCCGGTCCTCTGGGGCGACGGCTCGCAGACCCGCGACTTCACGCACGTCTCCGACATCGTCTCCGGTCTCGTTCGCGCCGCCGAAGAGCGTCTCGACGGCGTCTACAATCTCGGGACGGGGGAGAGCTACTCGTTCAACGAGATGGTGGCGCTAATCAACGACGCACTCGATACCGACGTCGAACCGGAGTACGAACCCGTCCCCATCGACAACTATGTCTATCATACGAAAGCCGACATCTCGAAGATTCAGGAGGCGACCGGCTGGGAGCCCGAAATCGACTTCGAGGACGGCGTCGAGATGGTCTGCGAACCGTACCGGTCAGACTGAGCCGGGCGGACGAGTGCGGCATCGGATTCGAGGGGGCGGACGTCGATGGACGTCCGCTCTTGTGGTATTCGGTCTTGAACGCGCTCGATCCACCGATCTGAACACGACCCCCCCCGTTTTCAGCTAATGTTTTTTGTGCCCTCCCTGCGATGTCCCATGTGAGAGCCCTCCACGGCTCGGATACCGACAATGTCCATGGAACTCGACGAGTTCGTCACGGCGAACAAACCGGACGAGACCGGCGAACGCTTCGAACTGGAGAACGGCAAACTCCTCGACATCGCGGTCGATGGCTCCGTGATCACGAAGGCCGGCGCGATGGTCGCCTTCGACGGCGACCTCTCTTTTTCGGGGAAGTCGTCCGCCGAGGGCGGTCTCACAGGCTTCCTGAAGGAGAAAACGACCAGCGAAGGAACACCCGTGATGGAGGTTTCGGGGCAGGGGCATCTCTACGTCGCCGATCAGGGCAAGGAGATCCAACTGCTCAGCCTCGACGACGACGAAGCAATCTCTGTGAATGGCACGGACGTACTCGCCTTCGAGGACCGTGTCTCCTACGAGATCGGCGTCACCGGGAGCCTCGGCGGCGCGTCGGCCGCCGGCCTGACGAACGTCTTCCTCTCCGGACCGGGGACGGTCGCGATCACGACCCACGGCGACCCGCTCGTGCTCACGCCGCCCGTCCGCACCGACCCCGAGGCGACGGTCGCGTGGAGCCGCGACCTCTCCCCGAGCGTCGAGTCGAATCGGAGCCTCAGCGACCTCGTCGGCAGTTCGTCCGACGAGCGCTATCAACTCGTCTTCGAGGGCGAACGCGGCTTCGTCGTCGTCCAGCCCTACGAGGAACTCGGGCCGCAGGCCTGACAGCCGCCTTCAGTTCTCGTCGTCCTCGCAGACGACGTCCGTGACGACGCGGCGCTCGCCGTCGTCGTCGTAGCAGTACGTCTCGTCGGACGCTTCGTCCTCGGTGGCGCGATGCGATCCGTCGCAGAATGGGTGGTCGTCGGAGAGTCCGCAGCGACAGACAGCGACATCGCCCTTCTCGGGGTCGACGTCGTCGGCGTCGAGTGTGAGCGGGCCGTGCGCGTCGCGTTCGACGAGGCGGGACATACGACGAGAAAGGCGACGCGGCCACAAGACGCCGGCGCTACGGCCGCGTCGTCACGTCCGCTTCTCGACCTCGACGCTCGCCGTCCCGGCGCGCACGAGCGGATCGGCCACGTCCGCGTGGAGATACGCGACGCCTTCGCGGACGCCGTCCTCGACGGTGAGGCTCGTCTCGATACTGTCCCCGTCGCCGCGGACGACCACGGCGTCACTCTCGACGAGACCGAGCGCGTCGGCGTCGGCGGGATTGAGATGCAGCAGGTCGTCCGCGGTCGTATCGGCCGCACCGAAGCCGCCGGCGCGCGAGCCGACGACGAGCGCGAGTCCCTCGTCGTCGACTTCAGCGTCCGTTTCGGCGGGCTCGAAGGCGGCACGGCCGTCCGGCGTGGCGAAACGGTCGCGGTAGTCGTCGCCCCACCGCTCGCCGACCGTGACGTCGGCGTGGACCGGACTCACCGCGCGGAGTTCGTCGAAGACCTCACGCGGGTCGTCGTAGTCGAAGCCGTCGCCAACGAGACGAGTGCCGAGGTCGCACAGCGTCTCGAAATCCGGGCGTGCGTCGCCCGGTGGGTCGGCGACGGCGGTGAGCGCCTGCACCCGTCGATCGAGGTTCGTGACGGTCCCCGACTTCTCCACGCCGACGGCGGCCGGGAGGACGACGTCCGCGTGGGCGGTCGTCTCCGTCTCGTAGACGTCGAGAACGACGAGCGAGTCGAGCGCATCGAGGCGCTCGGCCGTCCAGTCAGCGTCACGCTTCGAGATGGCGGGGTTCTCGCCGACGACGAGCGCGCCGCGGATCGACTCGCCGAACGCGGCGAGCGCCTCCTTCTCGTTCAATCCGGGTTCTTCGGATACCTCGACGTCCCAGACGTCCGCGATGCGCGCGCGGGCCGCGGGATCGTCGAGGTCAGCGTGTCCCGGAAGCTCGTCCGGCCGACAGCCGACGTCCGTCGCGCCCTGTTCGTTGTTCAGCCCGCGGAAGAGGGCGAATCCCGCGCCACGTCGGCCGACGCTGCCGGTGAGGCAGAGGAGGTCGCAGAGCGCGCGCGCTGTCGCACCGTCGTCCGCCTCGACGCCCGTGCCGGCGATAATCGCGACGCCGTCCGCCGCGGCGATCCGCTCGGCGAGGTCGCGGACGTCATCCACTGGAACGTCGGTCGCCGCGGCGGCCTGCACGGCGTCCACGTCCGCCAGCGATTCGCGATACGCCTCGAAACCGGTGGTACGCTCGGCCACGAACGACTCGTCGTGGGAGCCGGCGTCAAGGAGTTCGGCGGCGACGGCGTGGAAGAACAGCGCGTCCGTCCCCGGCCGGGGCGCGAGGTGGACGTCCGCCGCGCGCGTCGTCTCGTTCGCCCGTGGGTCGACGTGGACGACGTCGGCGTCACCGCCGCGGACGAACGCGTTGAACGCCACCGGCTGCTGAACGGCCGGGTTCGCGCCGACGACGAGCACGAGGTCACTCTCGGCGAGTTCGTCCACACCGAGCGTCGAGGCCGGATAGCCGAAACGTTCAGCGAGCGCCGCGGCGGCGTTGTCGTGACAGAGGCGCGCGCGGTTGTCGACGGTGTTCGATCCCATCGTCCGCGCGAGCTTCTGCAACAGGTAGTTCTCCTCGTTCGAACAGTGCGGTGCGCCCAGGAACGCGAGCGAGTCGGGACCGTGTGCGTCCGCAGTGTCGCGCAGGCCCGCGGCGGCACGATCGAGCGCCGACGCCCAGTCCGTCGGCACGAGCTCACCGTCCTCGCGGACCAGCGGCTCGGTGAGTCGATCCTCGTCGCCGACGCTCTCGAAGGCGTTGATTCCTTTCGCGCAAAGCCGTCCGTTCGGGTTCGCGGGGCCGGCGACGCCGCGTGCCCGACCACGCATCGCGTCGTCCTCGTCGGCCGGCGCGAGGTGGCAGCCGACGGCACAGAGGGGACAGACGGTCGCGTCCGTCGCCTCCTGTCGTTCGGTCGCTTCGTTCGTACCCGCCTCTTGCATCACCTAGGCGTTACGGCGTCCGAGCCCCTTCAGTATCTCGACGACGTAGCCGAGACCCGCGCGGGCGTCGCTGCTGCCCATCGCGCGCATCGCGCCGAAGAGCCCCATCGGCTCGGATTCCTCCTCGGCCTCGCCCACGGCCCCGAGGACGTCGTTGAGGGCGTCCGCGGTCGTCTCGTCGGCTTCGAGTGCCGAGAACGTCGACGCGAGGTCGAGGAGCGCGTCGAGCTGGCCGGCCTGCTTCAGTTCCATCAGGTCGTCGAGGACATCCGCGAGCTCTTCTGCGTTCTCTCCGACGGTGTTCGCGAGGCGCTCGGCGTCATCCTCGTCGAGCGGCTCCGCGAGCGTTCCCGCGAGTTCGAGGAACATCGTGAGATGGCCCTGCTGTTGGAGACGAACCACGTCGTCGAGGAGGTCCGCGAACTGCCCGGAGTTCTCGCCGAACGACTCCGCGAGCGCGACGGTCCCCTCGTTGCTGATGGCGTCGCCTGCTTGCACGAGCGTCACCATCGACTCGGTGACGTAATCGACCTCCTCGTCGTCCGCACTGGAGATGACGAGGATCGCGGTTTCGAGGACGCTCTCCAGCTCGTCCGTGTACTCGGCGGCATCCGCGTAGTCGCCGCCGTACTCCTCGAGAACGGCTTCGAGTGCTTCGCGGCCCTCCTGCGGTCGCTCCGGCTCCGTGTTCGTCGCGCCCTCGGGGACCTCCCGAACCGGCTGGGCCATCTAGTCGTCACCCCGGGCGGGCTCGACACTCCCCGGCCGGCTCGTCGACTGCTTGCCCTCGACGGGGCTGATGCGGACGGCGGTCGCCTTGAACTCCGGCGTCTTCGCCTCCGGGTCGAGGCGTTCGGAGTCGGTGAGGGTGTTGACGGCCGTCTCGGCGAAGTGGATCGGTGCGAAGACCGCGTCCTCGCCGATGCGCTCGGTCACCTGCGCGGTGACGACGATCTCGCCCTTGTCGGACTCGATGCGGACCGGGTCGCCGTTCTCGATGCCGTAGGAGGCGGCGGTGTCCGGGTTGATCTCGACGAAGTCCCGATCGTTGTACTTCATAATGCCCTCCTCGGGGTGCGTCATCGTCCCCGTGTGGTACTGGTAGAGGACGCGGCCCGTGGTGAGCGTGAGCGGGAACTCCTCGGTCGGCGGCGACATCGGCTCCGCGTAGCCGACCGGCGTGAGGTTCGCCTTCCCGTTCTCGGTGTTGAACTCCTCCGTGTAGAGGCGCTCGGTGCCGGGGTGGTCCTCGTCCCAGCACGGCCACTGGATGCCGCCGTTCTCCTCGATACGCTCATGGCTGATACCGCCGTAGATCGGCGTCAGCGAACGCATCTCCTCGTTGATCTGGTTCGTGTTCTCGTACTCCCACTCGCGGCCCATACGGTTCGCGAGCGCCTGGAGGATCTCCCAGTCGGCCTTCGCGTCGCCCTTCTTCTCGAGGACCTGGTTGACCTTCTGGACGCGCCGGTCCGTGTTCGCGAAGGTACCCTCCTTCTCGAGGAAGGAGACGGCAGGGAGCACGACGTCGGCGTACTTCGCCGTCTCGTTCATGAAGAGGTCCTGCACGACGAGGAACTCCATGTTCTCGAGCACCTCGTCGGCGTGCTTCTTGCCGGGCTCGGAGAGCGAGGGGTTCTCGCCGATGCAGTACATGCCCTCGAGCGGGCCGTCGTCGAAGGCGTTGAACATCTCCGTCGTGTAGTAGCCGCGCTCGGCGTCGATCTCGCAGTCCCACGCGTCCTCGAACTTCGCGCGGACCTCGTCGTCGGCGACCTTCTGATAGCCGGGGAAGTTGTCCGGCAGGGGGCCCATGTCACCGCCGCCGCCCTGCACGTTGTTCTGCCCGCGGAACGGCGAGACACCGGTGCCGGGCTTGCCGACGTTCCCGGTGATGGCCGCAAGGTTCGCGAGCGCCGCGACGTTGTCCGTTCCGTGGGAGTGTTCGGTGATCCCGAGCGTCCACCCGAAGACCGCCCGGTCGGCCTCGGCGATGGTCTCCGCGGCGGAGACGATCTCCTCCGCGGGTGCACCCGTGACCTCCTCGACGTAGTCGAGGGTGAACTCCTCAACCGCCTCCTTGACGTCGTCGAAGCCGTCGGTGCGTTCCTCGACGAACTCCTCGTCGTAGAGGTCGTTCTCGATGATGTAGCGCGTGACGCCGTTGATCCACACGGTGTCGTAGCCCGGGCGGATCTCGGTGTACTGATCTGCGTACTCGGCGATCTGCGTCTCGCGCGGGTCGAAGACGATCAGGTCGCCGCCTTCCTTGACGTGCTGTTTGACGCGCGTGCCGAGCACGGGGTGGGCTTCGGTGGTGTTCGATCCCGTGAGGAAGATGAGGTCCGCCTCCTCGAAGTCCTTCACGCTGATCGACGCCGCGCCGTAGCCGTACGTCTTGGCAAGACCGGCGACCGTCGAGGAGTGACAGAGGCGGTTGCAGTTATCAACCGTGTTCGTCCCGAGCACCTGGCGGGCGAACTTGCCCATCAGGTAGTTCTCCTCGTTCGTCGCCTTCGAGGAGGCGATGACGCTCATGGCCTCGTTGCCGTACTCGTCGATGATGTCCTGGAAGCCCTCGACGACGCGCGAGAGGGCTTCGTCCCAGCTCGCTTCGCGCCACTCGCCGTTCTCGTCGCGGACGAGCGGGTCGGTGAGGCGCTCCTCGGAGTTCGCGAAGTTGTAGGAGAACTTCCCCTTCACGCACGTCGAGATGTCGTTGACGGGGGATTCCTCGGGGTCGGCCGCGCGCGTCGCGAGCACTTCCTCGCCGTCCGTGTAGACGTCGAATCGACAGCCGACGGCACAGTATCCGCAGGTCGTGCTGTCGACGGTGAGCTCGCCCAGGCGCTTATCGCTGATCTGCTGGGCGATGTCGAAGAGCTTGCCCTCCGGCATCGCGCCGGCGGCCATCCCCTCCGCGAAATGCTCGACGTTCCGGTTCGCCTGTTCCTTGGCGTGCTGCATGAAGCCAGCCACGCCCTCCTTCTGCTCGTTGTTACTACTCATAGCCAGTCACCGGGGTTCTCGTCGGGCTCCTCGCTCGGCAGATCCTTGGGTTCGTCGCGCTTCATTCGCGTCATCGGCCCCTTCTGCTCCTTGCCCGTGCTCTCGAGGGATTTCCCGATCGAGTTCTTCTGACTGAAGCCGGGCAGCGGGATCGTCGCCGCGTCCGTGATGCCCTGCTCGACGAGGCTCCCCGTCGGGCAGACCGTCACGCAGTGTCCACAGGAGACACACGTCGAGTCCTCCATCGTCTCCGAGCCGTTCTGGAAGCCGATACGGGTGTCGTTACCGTGGCCCTCCATCCGGAGGACGCCCTCGACCTGCACGTCGTTGCACGCCTCGACGCAGCGGTTACAGAGGATGCACTTGTTGCGGTCGATCTGGATGAAGTCGCTCGAATCGTCGAGGGGCTCGTACGCCTCGCGATCGTCGAAGACGCCGTATCGCGGCTCGACGACGTCGTTCTCGATGGAGGCGTCCTGCAGTTCGCAGCGGCCGTTCTTCCCGCAGGTCGTACAGCGGAGGTTGTGATCGGAGAGAACGAGATCGAGGTTGACGTCCCGGGCCTCCGTCGCGTCCTCGTCGGCCGTCGAGACGGTGAGGCCGTCCTCGGCCGGGAAGCTGCACGACGGCACCATCCCGTGCTCATCGGTCTCGACCATGCAGGTCCGACACTCGCTGCGCGGACCGATCTTCTCCGCTTCGGGGCTGTCCCGATCGTAGTAGCAGAGCGCGGGGACGTTCTCCTCCGTCTCGACGGCCTCGATGGCCTCGATAACCGTCGATCCTTCCGGGACGGCGACCTCCTGGCCGTCGACCGTCACGGTCGCCTCCTCAGCACTCTTCACGTCCGGGTCCGTCGCCGTCCCCGGCACGATCGTCTCCGTCAGTGGCGGTACGTCCGGTCTCTCCGCGTGTTCCGAGCTCATCTACTGTGTCCCTCCAACCGCGCAGGTGCCGCTGGGACAGTCCCCGGCGGCGTGCGCCTCGAACGCGTCGTCGAACTCCCGCATCGCCGTTCGCACCGTGCGGGGGACGTCGCGCCCGAACGCGCAGATACTCGTCGACTCCATCACACCCATCAGCTCCGTCATCCCGCCCTCGTCGTACGTCCCGTCGTAGACGTCGCGGAGCTTCTCGGTGAGCTGCGTCGTCCCCTCGCGGCAGGGCACGCAGCGCCCGCAGTTCGTCTCGGCCGCGACGTTGGCCCGCTGGCCAACGAACGCGACCGGACAGCGATCCTCGCCCAGGATCTCGACGGTTCCCTCAGTTCCGAGGTCGGCCTCGTGCAGCGCGTCGGGGGCGAGCCCGACGTCGAGGTCCGTCGTGATCCCGCCGAACTTCCCGCCTACGCAGGCGGCCGTGAAGTCCTCAACGCCCGCCGCGGCCGTCGCGCTCGCGACCGTGTCCGTCTCGACGAGTTCGACCGTCGTCGTCGCGTCCACGTCGCCCGTCACGGAGACGACGCGCGTCTCCGGGGCTTCATCGCGGAGCACACCGGCGAGACGCGCGTACGTGCGCGCGGTGTGGACGATCGTGGGATTGCCGTAGACGCCCTCGACTTCGGGGCCCGGCGGGCGCAGACGCGCCTCCAGCCGGTGGTTGCCCTCAATCGCCTCGATGGCCATCGTCGGCTCCGCGGCGCGATACGCGTCGGGGCCGGCGACGACCTCAACCGGCACGCCGTAGTCGCGGGCCTCGGCGGCGTCGCGCGCCCGTTCGAGGGCGGCCGCGTCGGCCTCGCTTGCATAGAGATAGAGATAGTCGGCGTCGACGGCGCGCACAGCGGCGCTCGCACCGTCAAGCACGGCGTACGGGTCGCTCTCCAGGAGGAGGGCGTCACCGGGGTTGCCGTGGGCGTTCACGACGACGGAGGTCGGTCCGTCGCGCTCGCGGACGCCGGCCCAGAGGTCGGCGTACGGTTCGTCGGCGCACCAGTCGCCCCAGCCGCGCCCGCACAAGCCCTCGGCGGCGTCGAGGACGGCATCGGCGTCGGCGTCGCTGAAGCCGACTGTGCTCGCGTAGTCGTCGGCATCGCGAGGGTCGGTCCAGCCACAGCGCGCGAGGACGCTGCGGTCGTCCGTGAATCCGTCGAGGGACGGGACCGGGAGCGTATCTGGGGTCTCGTCGTGCTCGACGCGCGCGTCCGCACCGTCGGGAAGCGCCCCATCGCCGAGTGCATCGGCAGCGGCGACAACGGCGTCGGCGTCCGCGTTCGTGACGAACGCCGATGCGCCCTCGTGGGTCGCGACGACGAGGGGTTCGAGCGCGCGGACCCCAGTCGAACCGACCGCGACTACCGGGACGTCGTCGCGCTCAACGCCGTCGACCAGGGCCGCGGCGTCCGCTCCGGCGACGCGGAGCACGGTCGTTCGTTCGGACAGATTAGTCACTACGTGTCACCATTCGGCTAGGGGTTCTCATCCCAGGCAAAAATAGTTACCCGCTCCGTTCCCATCTGCCCCTTCCTGATCGCGGGGGCGTCAGCGGGTTCGTACGGCGCGAAACCGACGGCCTTTGCAAATGTGTTCCGCGTGTTCGTCGCGGTCCCCCCACACGCCGGCGAGGAGATTCAGCGGAGTGAGGAAGGATTCCATGGGTCATCCGACCCGTGGCTGTTGACGTATCGGCACCCGGCCACCGTGATTCCGCCGTCCCGATGACCGGGAGGGTTATGCCGTCGCCTCGCGTCAAGGTGCGACGATGCTTTGGCGATATGACATGCCCCGCTCGACGGCGTCGGACGAACGGAGCAAGTGCTGATGCGCAGTGGGTCGTACTCCCTGGTATTACTCGTTGTCGGCTGCTTCGGGCTTTGTCTCGGTTCTACCGTGTTCCTCCACGCGTTCCTCGGTGCGCCCGTCGCCGTTGCCACCGGAGCGCGAGTCATCGTCGGCGGGAACGCACTCGCCGGGGCGATCGTCGTCGCCGCGAGCGTCGCACTGATGGCCTTCGCCGCTGTCGTCTTCTACATCGCCCAGTACAAACACCGGCGTCGCGCCCGTCACCTCCGGCGCTGGTGAACGCCGCCCCGTCCCCGACTTCGACGGTCGAGTCACCGAAACACACAGCGGATTTATCTGTCCGTGACGAGTTCAAGGAATACGATAGCTATGAAGCTCGCTACGATCGGCGTCGGGAACGCCGGTAGCAAGATCGTGGACCGAATGCTGGAGTTCGAGTCCCGCACGGACCGGAACCTCTGTCGTCACGTTCACGCCATCAACACCGCGCGCACGGACCTCGCGAAGCCCGACTACATCCCCGAGGAACGCCGCGTCCTGATCGGCGACACGAACCAGAAGGCGAAGGGCCACGGCGTCGGCGGCGATGTCGAGGTCGGCGCGGAGGTCGCGAAGGCCGATCTCGACGAGATCCGCCGCGCGTTCGACGACGTCGAGATCCACACGGTGGACGCGATCCTCGTCGTCGCCGGCCTCGGTGGCGGCTCCGGGAGCGGTGGCGGCCCGGTCGTCATCGACGCGCTCCAGGAGATGTACGACGAGCCTGTGTACGCCCTCGGCGTCCTCCCTGGCGAGTACGAGGGCGGGCGGCCGGCGCTCAACGCCGCGCGCTCGCTCCAGTCGTTCGTCTCGAAGGTGGACAACTTCATCGGCTTTGACAACGACGCGTGGCGGGCGCGCGAACAGACCATCGAGGAGGGGTACGAGCAGATGAACCGCGAGCTCGCGGCGCGCCTCGTCACGCTGCTCGCGGCCGGCGAGACGGACGACTCCGACGTCGCCGAGAACGCGATGGACTCGAGCGACATCATCCGCACGCTCAACACCGGCGGTATCTCCTCGATCGGCTATGCCGCGACGCAGGTCGAGGAGTCCTCCGAGGGCCTCCTCGATCGCTGGAGCTCCGATTCGCAGCGCGTCAACCGCGACGACGGGAGCCAGGCGACGAAGATCAAGGGACTCGTCCGGCGCGCCGTCAACTCCCGGCTGACGCTCCCGGGAGAGGTGTCGAGCGCGGACCGTGCGCTCGCCGTCATCTCCGGGCCGCCGAGCGAGTTCTCCCGGAAGGGGATCGAGAGCGCGCGCCAGTGGCTCGAACAGGAGGCCGACACCGTCGAGGTGCTCGTCGGCGACGACCCGCGCGAGAGTTCACCTCGCCTCTCCGCCGCGGTCCTCCTCTCGAACGTCACGGAGGCACCGCGGATCGACGAGATCCAGAACCAGGCCGTCGACGCACAGGAGAAAATCGCCGAGCAGGAGGCGGTGCGTGAGGAGCAGATCAACGACCTGATCACGGACGACAACAACGACCTCGACCCCGTCGTCTAGTCGATGAAGCTCGCACTCGTCGGCGTCGGCTCGGTCGGGAGTCGAATGGTCGATCGTATTCTCGAAGTTGAGGCGGACACCGGGCGGGCGTTCACCCGCGGGAACGCGCTCGTCTGCGACATCGCTCGGACGCCAGCCGACGGGTTCGACGCCGTGCCGGAGGACCAGCGCGTCCTCCTCGGCGACACCCACGAGCGCGTCACCGCGGACGGCGTCGAGGGCGACCTCGAGCTCGCCGTCGACGTCACGAAGAACGACCTGCCCGAGTTTCGGCGCGCCCTCGACTCGATCGCGATCCACGAGTCCGACGGCGTGCTCGTCGTCGCGGACCTCGGCAGTGCCACCGGCGGTGGTGCCGGCTCGGTGCTCGTCGAAGAACTCCAGGGGCTGTACGACGAACCGCTCTACGTCCTCGGCGTTCTCCCGGACGACGACGACGGCGATCACGCGGCGCTCAACGCCGCGCGCTCGCTCCGCTCGATCGTGCCGACCGCGGACAGCACGCTCGCTTTCGACCGCGAAACGTGGCCGGGCGAACCGGGAAGCGACGACGATCCCGAGATCCGCGCGCTGGCGACGCGCGTCGCGACGCTGTTCGCCGCCGGCGAACTCGACTCGTCCGCAGTCGCCGAGAACGCGATGGACTCGAGCGACCTCATCCGCACGCTCGAACCCGGTGGGATCGCCTCCATCGGCTACGCGTCGACGGACGTCGAACCGGACGAACGGGGCCTGTTCGCCCGGCTACTGGCATTTTTCAGCCGTAGCAGCGACGACGAGGACGAGGCGACCGACGCGGCGAAGGTGAAGTCTCTCGTTCGCCAGGCCGCAAACACGCGGCTCACGGTCCCCGCCGAGGTGTCGAGCGCCGAGCGCGCGCTCGTCGTGCTTTCCGGGCCGCCGAGCGAGCTCTCGCGACGCGGCTTCGAGAGCGCGCGCCAGTGGCTCGAAGCAGAGGCGGACACCGTCGAGATCCTCGCTGGCGACGACCCGCGCCCACGCTCGTCGACCCTCGAGGCCGTCGTCCTCTTTTCGAACGTCACCGACGTCCCGCGGATCGACGCCCTCCAGCAGCGGGCGGTCGGCGTGCAGGCGACACCCGACGACGAGCGTGACAGCCGCGACGAGTCGTCGGTCACGGAGGATACTGACGAGATCGAAGAGGCCGAGGAAGTCGCGGGGAATGAGACGGCCCCGCCGTCCGACGCCGCCGAGTAGCGACCGATCGGTCGATTCCGCGATCACCGCCGCGGGGTTCGTTCACCGCCGTCGCGGTTCTCGTTCCTGTGGTCGGACGGTGTCGGCTAGCGTGACGAGCAGGCCGAGCGCCCAGCCGATTGGGACGGCGAACCCGAACCACATCCCGACGAACGCGAACCCGGCGAGGTCGAACTGTGCTCTGATCGTCGCCGCGAGTCCCGCGACGCCGAGGACGTTGTCGAGGAGCCACGCGGCCAGCGATGTGCTGCCGGGGAGGACGACGTTTCCGAGTGTCGGCGAGAAGAGCGCGGCCGTCACCGGCGGGAGGAAGACGGCCGCGACGCCGAAGGGGTACGCGAAGATGAGCGTCAGGGCGCGTGAGCGGTGGCGTGCGAACGCCCAGCAGAGGCCGACGGAAACCGTGGCGACGACGCTCGCGGCGAGGACGGCGCGGAACCCCGCAGTTGGCAGGCGATTCCACGCGAGCGCGCTCAATCCGCCCCAGACGAGCGCGACGACGCCGACGATCACGAGGACGCCGAGCCCGGTGACGATGCGATCGAGCTGGTGGGCGACGTAGCGGATCCAGAACCCGAGGACGACGAACGGGTAGCCGACGGCGATCAGGACGGCACCCACGGCGCTCCAGAGCCAGTACGCGAGGCGCGCTGGCGTGCTGGCTGGTTGCCACCCGCGGGCGGCGTACTCGTCCATCGGCCGGTCGAAGGCGAGGTCGCGCCAGGCGGCCAGCAGCCGCGCAAGGTCGATCCGCACCGCGGCGAAGAGGTCCGGTGACGTTCCCATCGTCCGCTGCTATCGCCGGGGCGGTCATTACTCTCCCGACTCGCCGGCGGCGCGAGCGGCTACCCGAGCAACGCGCGCAGACAGAAGACGACGCCGAGCAGCGCGGTCATGAGTAGACCGACTAGCAGCGCGCTCGCGTTGACGATGGGGGAGTCGCTCCGGAAGAGTCCGACCGCGACGGACCGGTCGGAGACGGGCGCGAACGGCCGGAGGACGAAGCGATCGCGACCGTGCGTCGCGCCGTCGACGGCGATGTGAACGAGCCACGACCCGCCGACGGTCCCGGCGACGCCGAGCGCGATCGCCCCCCACGTCGCCGTGCCGATGGCCGTCCCGACGACCGTCCGGGCCTGTGTGCCCACGCCGAGCACGAGCAGGTAGCACACCGGCGCGAACGCGACCGGGGCGAGGATACTGTGTGGATACCCGCGATGACGCGTTCCCGTGAGCGATTCGAGCGCGTTCGGGAGCGGCGCACAACACGCCCCGAGTACGAGACAGCCGGCGAGCGCTGCACCGGTCGCGAGCGTCGGCGCGATCAGGTCCGCCCCGAGGAGGACGATCGCTCCGCTCGTGATCACTGTCAATACGACACCGAGGTGTCCGCGCGTCTCCATTCACCCCGTCTTTCGGCGTAGCCGAACTTAAATTTCCTCACAGCAGATGCAGGATTCAGATTAGTTCCGCTCGAGACCGTGTTTTTTTAACACGCATCCGCCCGTCAGCCGACGTATGACACGAGACGTACGGATCATCGGTGCGCCCTCTGACTACGGTGCGAACCGGCGTGGCGTCGACATGGGGCCATCGGCCATTCGCTACGCGGACCTCGCGGCCGGGATCGAGGCGGCCGGCGCGGCGGTCACCGACGTTGGCGACCTCGCGGTCCCGCGCGCGGAGGAGCGCGACCCGAACCGCGAGACGCCCGCGACGGGCCGGGCGAACTTCCTCCGCGAAACGCGCGAGGTCTCGCAGTCGCTCGCCGACGCCGTCGCGGGCGCGCTCAGCGAGGGTGCCTTTCCGCTCGTCCTTGGCGGCGACCACAGCGTCGCTATCGGCTCGCTCGCCGGGTCGTCGCGCGACGCCGAGATCGGCGCGATCTGGTTCGACGCGCACGGCGACTTCAACACCCCGGAGACGAGCCCGTCGGGCAACGTCCACGGGATGCCGGTCGCCGCCGCGCTCGGCAAGGGCTCCTTTGCGGACCTCGAGTGGGCGAACGCCCCGGGCCTCCGCGAGGAGAACGTCGCCTACGTCGGCCTCCGCGACATCGACGCCGACGAGCGCTGCGCGATCAACGAGAGCGACGTCACGGCGTTCACGATGTCCGATATCGACGAACGCGGGATCAGTGACGTCGTCGAGGACGCCCTCGACGTCGCAAGCACCGGCGTCGATGGGATCCACGTCAGTTTCGACCTCGACTGGCTCGACCCCAACGAAGCGCCCGGCGTCGGGACGCCGGTCCGTGGCGGCGCGACGTACCGCGAGGCCCACTGGGCGCTGGAGGCCGTCGCCGAACGTGACGCCGCTGAGGGCGTCCTCCGCTCGATGGAGTTCGTGGAGGTCAACCCCATCCTCGATCGCTCGAACCAAACGGCGGAGATCGCCGCCGAACTCGCCGCGAGCGCGCTCGGCAAACGCACGCTCTAGTTCTTCGCCCCCACACCGCGAACGTACTGTGACCGCACCGCGCGAAACGCCCCCACCCCCCTGCGCCCCCGAACCTTGATGGGACGTGACTCACTTCTCGGGAACACTGTGTTCCGCGATTCGCTCCCGGCGACAGTCGGGCGCAAGCCCCTCCAGGCGGCGAAATTCTTCGGGATCCTCGGGTGGTTCGCCCTGAGTGTTCTTGGGTTTCTCCGCGTCCTCGACGGCCCCGGCACCGGACTCCTCGTTGACGGGCAGTTCCTCGCGCTCGTCCTGACGCCGCTCGTCGCGTTCGTACTCGTGGCCGTCGTCTGCTGTGAGACGCTGTACTCGCTCGCACGCGTCGTCCGTTCGGACGCGTCGCTCAGAGAACAGATCGAGGGTCGTGTCGGCTACGTCGTTCTCCGCGGCGTCGAGGCCGCGATTGGCGTCGGCGGGGTGTTGCTCATCGCCTCGCTCGTGCCCGCGCTGGTCGCCGAGTCGACGCCCGCACCCGCCGGCGTCGGGATCATGCTGGTCGCGATGGCGGTCGGGCTCGGAATCCTCGTCGCGAGCCTCGTCCGCTCGACCGCGGAGCTGTTCGTCTACGGCGGTTCGACATCGGCGTAGGGGAGGAGGTGCGCGCTACTCGCCGTCTGCGTCCTCGTCTACGGCCTCGTCGGGCGTGAAGACGTCGACGGCGGCGAGGCGGTCGTGTTCGGCGAGGTCCATCACGGTGACGCCCTGCGTGTTCCGGCCGTACGCGGAGACCTCCGAGACGGAGGCGCGCATGATCTGGCCGTCCTCACTCATCGCGACGAACTCGTCGCCCTCGCCGACGGCGTGCACGCTCGCGACGCGGCCGTTGCGCTGGCCGGTCTTGATGTCGACGAGCCCCTTCCCGTTGCGGGACTGCTGGCGGTACTCGGTGAGGGGTGTGCGCTTGCCGTAGCCGTACTCGGTGACGGTCATGAGGTCGCGCGCGTCGTCGGGGCTCGCGGCGGCAACACCCGAGACGCGATCACCATCCTCGAGTTTCACGCCGCGCACGCCGCGCGCGGAGCGCCCCATCGGCCGGGCTTCGGTCTCGTCGAAGCGGATCGCCATCCCCTCCTCGGTGCTGACGATGACGTCGCTCTCGCCGTCCGTCACCTCGACGTCGACGAGCTCGTCGCCGTGTTCGAGGCGAACGGCGCGGATGCCAGTCGAGCGGATGTTGGCGAACTCGGAGACGGCGGTCCGCTTGACGTAGCCGTCACGCGTCGCCATCGTGAGGTACTCCTTGTCAGCCTCGAAGTCGAGGTCGTCGGCGGTGACGACGGCCGTGAGCTCCTCGCCGTCGTCGAGATCGACGACGTTCACGGCGGACGTCCCGCGCGCGGTCCGTGACATCTCCGGAACCTGATAGACTTTGAGTCGGTAGACCTGCCCCTGGTTCGTAAAGCAGAGGAGGTCGTCGTGCGTCGAGGCGGTGAACACCGTCGACACCCGATCGCCTTCCTTCAGGTCCGTACCGATGACCCCCTTCCCGCCGCGGTGTTGCGTGCTGAACGTCTCGACGGGCGTCCGCTTGATGTAGTCGCCCTCGGAGAGCGTGACGACGACGCGCTCCTCGGGGATGAGGTCCTCGTCCGTCACTTCGCCGGTCCCCTCGATGACGCGCGTCCGGCGTTCGTTCGCGTACGTCTCCTTCACCTCGCGGAGTTCCGCCTCGATGACGCCGAGGAGTTCGTCCTCGTCGGCGAGGATCGTCTCCAGGCGCACGATGCGCGCGGTGACCTCCTCGTACTCGTCCTCGATCTCCGCGGCCTCCATCGACGTGAGGCTGCCGAGTTGCATCCGGACGATGTGGGCGGCCTGCTCGGCGCTGAAGCCGTACTCGCTTTCGAGGGCCGTGCGTGCACCATCACGATCCTCCGCACCGCGAATGGTCTCGACGACGTTCTCTGCGTTCTCCAAGGCCTTCAGGCGGCCCTCGAGGATGTGTGCGCGGTCCTCGGCCTCCGCAAGCTCGTACTCGGAGCGCCGCCGGACGACCGTCTTGCGGTGATCGAGGTAGTGCTCGAGGGTCTCCTTGAGGCTCAGAACCTCGGGTTGACCGTCGACGAGCGCGAGGTTGATGACGCCGAACGTCCGCTCGAAGTGCGACTCCAGCAGGTGGTTCTCGACGATGTCCGTGTTCGCGTTCGACTTGAGGTCGATGACGACGCGGATGCCGTCGCGATCGGATTCGTCGCGGAGGTCGCGCACCCCCTCGAGGGTGCCGTCGTTGACGTCCTCGGCGATGCGCTCGACGAGGCGCGATTTGTTCTGCTGATAGGGGAGCTCGGTGATGACGATGCTGTCGCCCCGATTGCCCTCCTCGACGTGGTACTCCGCGCGAACGCGTAGGCGGCCACGGCCCGTGTGGTAGGCCTTGCGGATGGCGCTGCGGCCGACGATGTTCGCACCCGTCGGGAAGTCCGGTGCGGGAACGTGCTCCATCAGCTCCGGGATCGAGCAGTCGGGGTTCTCGATGAGGTGGATCGTCGCGTCGATCACCTCGCCGAGGTTGTGCGGCGGGACGTTCGTGGACATCCCGACCGCGATACCCGACGACCCGTTCACGAGGAGGTTCGGGAACGCCGCGGGGAGGACGTCGGGCTCCTCGAGACGGCCGTCGTAGTTCGCGCTGAAGTCGACGGTGTCCATATCGATGTCCGCGAGCAACTCCTCCGCGATCGGGGCCATCCGGGCCTCCGTGTAGCGCATCGCGGCCGCCGGATCGCCGTCGACGCTCCCGAAGTTCCCCTGGCCGTCCACGAGCGGTTCGCGCATCGAGAACGGCTGGGCCATCCGGACGAGCGTGTCGTAGATCGCCGAGTCGCCGTGCGGGTGGTAGTCACCCATCGTCTCGCCGACGATGGAGGAGCTCTTCCGGTGGGCGCTCCCGCTCGTGACCCCCGCCTCGTGCATCGCGTAGAGGATGCGCCGATGGACGGGCTTGAGGCCGTCCCGAACGTCCGGGAGCGCGCGGCCCGCGATGACGCTCATCGCGTAGTCGATGTACGACTGCTCCATCTCGTCCTCGACGCGGACGTTCTCGATCCGCTGGGCGACGTCCTCGGGGGCGTCGGGCGCGTCCGAGCTCATATATCCACCCACTCCGCGTCCGTCGCATGCTCCTGGATGAACTGCTTGCGCGGCTCGACCGCGTCACCCATCAGCACCGAGAACATCCGGTCCGCTTCCGCCGCGTCCTCGACGGAGAACTGCTTGAGGACCCTGTTCTCGGGGTTGATCGAGGTGTCCCAAAGCTGCTCGGGGTTCATCTCGCCGAGCCCCTTGAAACGCTGGACCTGCGTCGGGTTGCCGTCACAGACCTCCTCGACGACGCGATCACGCTCCTCCTCGGTCATCACGTCGTACGTCTCGCCGCGATAGCGAATCCGGTAGAGTGGCGGCTGAATGGCGTAGACGTGCCCGCCTTCGAGCAGCGGGCGCATGTGGCGATAGAAGAACGTGAGGAGTAGCGTGCGGATGTGCGCGCCGTCGACGTCGGCGTCCGTCGCGAGGATGATCTTGTTGTAGCGGAGGTCGTCGATATCGAACTCCTCGCCGATGCCGGTGCCCGCGGCGGTGATGAGCGCGCGGATCTCGTCGTTCTCCAGCACGCGATCGAGCCGGTGTTTCTCGACGTTCAAGATCTTTCCCTTGATCGGGAGAACGGCCTGGAACTCCCGGTTGCGGGCCTGTTTGGCCGACCCGCCAGCGCTATCGCCCTCCACAATAAATAATTCTGACACTTCTGGGTCGCGGCTCTGACAGTCCGCGAGCTTCCCCGGGAGCGCGCCCGACTCGAGGGCGTTCTTCCGGCGCGTCAGCTCTTCTGCCTTCTGTGCGGCCTTTCGGGCCTTCGCGGCCTCAACGGCCTTCCCGATGACTGTCTCCGCGATGTCCGGATGCTCCTCGAAATACGTGCCGAGCCCGTCGTGGACCGTCGACTCGACGATCCCCCGGACTTCGGAGTTCCCGAGCTTCGTCTTCGTCTGCCCTTCGAACTGCGGATCGGGGTGTTTGACCGAGACGACGGCGGTCAGCCCCTCGCGGATGTCCTCGCCCGTGAGGTTCTCGCCGTCGAGGTCGGAGAGGAGCCCATGGTCGCTCGCGTAGTCATTCACAGTGCGCGTGAGCGCCGTCTTGAACCCCGTGAGGTGTGTGCCGCCCTCGCGGGTGTTGATGTTGTTCGCGAAGGCGTGCGTCGAAGACTGGAGATCGTCGGTCGCCTGCATCGCGATCTCGACCTGGATGTCCTGGTCCTCGCCCGTGAGGTAGATGACGTCCTCGTGGAGTTCCGAGCGGGACTCGTTGAGGTAGCGCACGAACTCGCGGATGCCGCCCTCGTAGTGGAACGACGTCTCGCGGGCTGCTTCCTCCGCTTCCGACACCTCACGCTCGTCGCGCAGCGTGATCGTGACGCCGCTGTTGAGGAAGGCGAGCTCCCGGAGCCGGTTCTCCAGGGTCTCGTAGGCGAACTCGGTCGTCTCGAAGATGTCCGCATCCGGCGTGAAGCGGATGAGCGTCCCCGTGCCCTCTGCGTCGCCGATCCGTTCGAGGTCGCTTACGGGCTCGCCGCGCTCGAAGCGCTCGCGGAACCGACCGCCTTCGCGATCAACGACGACGGCGAGCTTCTCGGAGAGGGCGTTGACGACGGAGACACCGACGCCGTGGAGGCCTCCCGAAACCTGGTAGGACTTGTTGTCGAACTTCCCGCCGGCGTGGAGGACGGTGAGGATGACCTCGACGGCCGGCCGATCGTACTCCGCGTGGGTGTCGACGGGGATCCCGCGGCCGTCGTCCTCGACGCTGACCGATCCGTCGTCGTGGAGCGTGACGGTGATCTCGTCGCAGTGGCCGGCGAGCGCCTCGTCGATGGAGTTGTCGACGACCTCGTAGACGAGGTGGTGGAGCCCCCGCGCGTCGGTCGACCCGATATACATCGCCGGGCGCTTTTGAACGGCCTCTAGGCCTTCGAGCACCTGTATCTGCCCCGCGCCGTACTCGCCTGAATCAGACATGATCGTTGTCCGATCTAGCTCCCGCGATCGTATAAAGCCTCGCACACGCGCGCGCGTAGGCGCGACGCGTTGTCACAGGCTGCGTCAGCTGATCTGTGCGGCGACGTCGGCCTGCGTGATGATCCCGACGGTGTCGCCGTCCTCGGTGACGATGACGGCCGTGTAGTGATCGAGGAGGCTGGAAATCTCCTCCAGCGTCGCGTCCGGGGAGACGGTCGGGAACGACTCGCTCATCACTTCCCGTACGGGGTCGTCGCCGACGTCACCGCCGGCGTGGACGACGTCGCCCTCGCTGATCGACCCGACAGGGATGCCGTCGGCGATGACCGGGAGTTGTGAGTAGCCGGCTTCCTGCATCCGCTCGACGGCGGCGTGGACGTGGTCGCTCGGGGCGACGCTGACGACCGACTCGTGCATTAGATCACGGGCGCGAACGACGTCACCCGCCGCCTCGTCGAGTGCCTCAACGATGTGTCGAAGCGTGGAGAGACGCGGGTCGACGTCGCTCCCCTCGATGCGCGCGATGAGCGGCTGGGACACCCCGGCGCGCTCCGCGAGTTCGCTCTGCGTCAGCCCGAGGGCGTTCCGGCGTTCCCGGAGGTCCTGGGGCGTCGGGAGGTACATAGCCGTAATTACCGGTGGTTATGGATAAGTGTTAGTCCTCGTCCTCGGGCTCCTTGACGACCTCGATGACTTCGAGAGGGACGTCGCGGAGCGCGCCACCGACCTCGCTCTTCGCGATGCGCGAGGCGTGCTCCTCGCCGTCGGCGTTGAACACCGTCAGTTCGAGGACGAGGCCGACGAGGGCCGTCTCGGCCGCGAGGAACGCGGCGTCGAGCGGCTCGCCGCAGGCCGGGCAGGCCGTTACGCCCGCCTCCACCTCAACGTAGTCGAGGTCCTGATCGTTCAGTCGCCGGCCTGCCTCGCTCACCGCGACGCCGATTGCGTCGTCCGACTCCGCGACGTCACGAACCAACCATGCGGCTTCCATCGCCACGACGTAGTTGCTCATACAGATGGGAGACTCCCCGGGTAGTCGTGTCTTGTGGTTGACCGCCGCGGCTGTCGGCGCGCGGACGTGATGGAAATAATCCGTATAACGTACGCGAATCGACGGTGTAGGCACGGGTTGCGTGACGGCCCAGGCCGGCATCGCGTCACCGACCGGCGTGGCGGCGTCACCACCCAAGCAGATCCGAGAAACCACCCGATAGCGCCGGGGTTCGTCGATTGTCGCGGTGGCAAACTACTTATACCACCATCGGATGAGGAACGGCTACGCAGATGCCAACACGGTTCGCCCGTCTCGTCACCGCGGTCCAGTACCAGCTCACACTCGCCGTCGCGCTCGTACTCTTGCCAGTCGCGACGCTCGCCAGCCGCCTCGGCCTGACGCTCCCGCTCCACCGGCTCATCGAGCGCTCCGAGGCCGCATACGAGAGCGCCCGATGAGGCGACCGTAACGGCCGGAAGGGTGGCTTTTATACGTCGCCCGCGACTACGCGCTGTCAATGTATAACCCGAGTCAGTCCTCCGAGTTCTCGCGCAATGCACAGCGACTCCCCGACGGCCCCGGCAACCCCTACGAGCCGGAGGTCGGGGAGATGCCCCAGAGCAACGCGAGCCAGCAGGACATGGACAACATCAACAAGACCGGCACCACCATCGTCGGTATCACGACCACCGAGGGCGTCCTCATGGCCTCCGACATGCGCGCCAGCCTCGGCGGCCGCGTCGTCTCCAACAAGAACGTCCAGAAGGTCGAGCAGATCCAGGAGAACGCCGCGCTCTCCATCTCCGGCAGCGTCGGTGGTGCCCAGTCCTTCATCCGCACGCTGACGGCCGAATCGAACCTCTACGAGGCCCGCCACGGCGAGCGGATGTCCATCAACGCCCTCGCGACGATGGCCTCCAACCTCCTGCGCGGCGGCCCCTTCTTCATGGTCGTCCCGATCCTCGGCGGCGTCGACGACGACGGCGCGCACGTGTACAGCCTCGACCCGAGCGGTTCCTCGCTCAGCGATAAGTACACCGCACAGGGCTCCGGGATGCCCTACGCCCTCGGGACCCTTGAGAACAACTACACGGACGACCTGACGATGGACGAAGCCGAACAGATCGGCGCGAAGGCCATCCAGGCCGCCTCCGAGCGGGACACCGCGTCCGGCAACGGTATCCACCTCACGAAGATCACCGAGAACGACGTCGAAATCGTCGGCCACCAGGACGTCGACGACCTCCTCTAACGGACTTTTTTACGGTTCGGGTCGCCGGAGGCGACCCGTCACCGCAAAAACCTCCACTAAAAAGGCCGCGCGCCGTCGGCGCGCGGTCGGGTATCGGTTTCGCGACGCACTGCACCGTACAGCGACGCGCCGCGCCGCACTACGCGTCACCGCACCTACAAGACCGCGGCCGGCCCGACTCGCTCGTCGCGGCGAGAAGCTTTCTACGGTGCCGGTACGTGACTCCCGCCTATGCCCTGTCACTTCTGCGCGATCGCCGCTGGCGACGCCGAGGCCTCACGTCTCCACGAGACCGACGACGTCGTCGCGTTCCTCGACGCGAACCCCGCGATCCGCGGGCACACGCTCGTCGTCCCGAAGCGCCACGATCGCGACGTCCTCGACGACCCGACCGAGGCGACAGCCGTCTTCGGGGCTGTCCAGCGCGTCGGAAGCGCGCTCCGCGACACCCTCGATGCCGACGGCGTCAGCGTCTTCTACACGACGCCGGAACTCGTCGGTGACGTCACGCATCCGCACGTTCATCTGCTGCCGCGGGATGCCGGCGACGACGTCCACCTCGCGCTGGACCGCGGGACGCTCGATCCGTCGGACGCCGAGACGCTCACCGAGCGCGTCGGCGAGCGCCTCTGACTAGCCGCGCCGGTTGCTCCGATGCGTCTCGGTTTCGACCTCCCCGCCGCGCCCCGTCCAGTCCGCGAAGCTTCCGGTGATGAGCGTGTCGCGCTGATAGGAGAGGTAGTCGTACTGCATGTCGTAGACGGCGTTCTCGAAGGACGCGCCGTCGTCGAGGTTCTCGCGAACGCGCTCGCGCTTCCAATCCGCCGGCGTGATGCCGTGGCGGGCGCGCTGACGGAGCGGCCAGAGGTATTTCGCGGCCTCCTCCTCGTCGAGGCCGCGCGCGCGGAGCCCGGCTTCGGCCTGCTCGAAGAGGTCGGCGTACATCGCCGTCGCGTCCGTCGTCTCGCCCTCGGGTCCGAGATAGGTGAGGTCGGCATCCGACCCGTCGCGGACGGCGGCGTAGAAGTTCTCGCGCGCCGTCTCCCACGGGAGGTCGTAGAGCGGGTGGTCGCGCGCCACCATCGCCTCTAAAGCCCCCGCGAGGAGCGCCTGGAACGCCATCGTGTCCCGCACCGTCGGCTGGCCGGGGAGCGGCCGGAACTCGATGCGGGCGTTCGCGGACTCCTTGGATGCGCCGCCGAAGACCGGACGCACCCAGCGCCAGTAGGTGCCGTGTTTCATGCGGAAATGCGCGAACTCGTCGTCGAAGCGCCCGCCCGTGGCGATGTCGTGGGATGGCATCGGGACGATCATGTCGTCCTCGACGACGGCGTCCACCGCGTCCTGCACGCTCTCCAAGTCACGGGGGAAGCGGACCTTCTCGCTCTTCCCGGGGACGTTCAGGACGTCCTCGAAGACGTCGATACGCCCCTCGTCGTGGCCGTCCCGAAGGATCGCCTCCGGTGTGGCCTCGTCGTCGTAGAGGTCCGGCGGGTAGAACGGCGAGTTCACGCCGAGCGCAACGAGCGGCCCGGCGAGTCGGACCGCGTAGCGGAAGTAGGTCGGGAGATCGACGGCCTGGGGCACCTGGTAGTGGGGCTGGATCGACGTGATGAGCGCCTCGGGCATCACCGTGTCCGCGTCGAGGGAGACGTGTGGTGCATCGATCCCCATCGACGCCGGCCGGTCGGTGTTCGCCATCGCGTGATAGCGCGTGGAGGCGCTCATGTTCGTCGCGATCTCGACGCCGTCGTCGTCGATGCTGTCCGTGAGGTACTCGTGCGCCGTCTCGCCCTCCGGCGGGATCGTCCACATCGCGTCGCTCACCAAGTGGAGGCCCTCGGCGTCCATCGGTTCGGCCGCGGCCTCCAGGCGAGCGCGTACCTCCGACTCCTGGGCGGCGAGCCCATACTCGTTCAGCGGCTGCGGGCTCGCCGTCATCTCGGCGTTGTGGAGACCCAGTTCCTTCTCGAAGCCGACGAACTCCAGCACGCGCCGCGGGATGCGCGCCAGCGAGCCGTCGTCGGCGACGCCGTAGAACTCGTATTCGAGGCCGACGATGGCCTGCGGGTTGTCGAACGTCCCCGCCTCGATCTCCTCTTTGATTACTGCCGCGTCCTCGCGAACCCGCTCGTCGAACGCGTCCGGGTCCACCGCCAGCACCGACGCCACGTCCCGCGCGAGTTCCGATTCGGCCATGGCGATGCCTTCGTGCGGTCGGGACTTGAATGACGTGGCACCGCGGACGGGCGTCGGACGCCCGAGGCGCTACTCGTTCTCGTACGCCTCGCGGAGGTCGTCGAGGTGGCTCTCCAGGACGTGGAGCGCGGCGTCCGCGTCCGTGTACCCCCGTTCGTAGTCCTCGTAGACCGTGTCCGCGCCGCTGAGGAACTGCGCGACCGCCGCGTCGAGATCGTCGCCGTCGTCGCTCATGGACGCGTCTTCGGTCCACGGCCCCGAAAGCACCGTGGTTTGGGCCGAGCCAGAGACCCGGAAACGCCGCGATTCCGTCCTGCCCCCGCGTCCGCGCCCGTTAAGTACACACTCCGGCTAGCACGGACGAATGCAGTTCGCCGAGTTCGCCACGCGGGCCGCGGAAGTCGAGGCCGAACCCGCCGACCTCGAAACGATCACGCTCGTTGCAAGCATCCTCGATGATGCGGACGCTGCGCTCCCGATCGTCGCGCGCTTCGTGCAGGGTCGGGTGTTCCCCGCGTACAGCGAGCGGAAACTCGACATCGGCCCGCGCCTCTGTCGGGAGGCAATCGCCCGCGCCGCGGGACCGAACGTCGACGCCGACGACGTCGAGGACGAACTCGCTGAGACCGGCGATATTGGGGGAGTCGCGGCGAGCTACGACGTCGGTGGCCAACGCGGTCTCGGGGCGTTCACCGACACGGGTGGTGACGACCTCGATGTCCGCGAGGTGTACGACGAACTCACCGGCCTCGCGGCCGCAGCGGGATCGGGGAGCGAGGACGCGAAGGTCGCGACGCTGTTCGGTCTCCTCACCCGCTGTGAGACCGACGCCGAGACGCGCTACCTCGCGCGTCTCGTGCTCGGCGAGATGCGCATCGGTGTCGGCGAGGGAACGGTCCGGGACGCCACTGCGGAGGCGTTCGACGTCCCCGTGGCAGCAGTCGCGCGCGCCCTTCAGGTGTCGAACGACTACGGGCTCGTCGCTGAGACGGCACGCGACCGCGGCGTCGATGGCCTCGATGCGGTTCACCTCGACATCGGGCGGCCGGTTAAGGCGATGCTCGCACAGGCCGGGAGCGTCGCGGACGCCCTGGGTGCGTGGGACGACGTCGCGGTGGAGCCGAAGTTCGACGGTGCGCGCGTCCAGTTGCACCACAACCCGGACGGCCCCACCGAGGTTTTCAGCCGAAACATGGAGGACGTCACGGACGCGCTTCCCGAGGTTGTCGAGTTTGCCGAGGCGCACCTCGACGTGCCGGCGATCCTCGACGGCGAGGTGGTGGCCGTCGACGACGAGGGCGATCCGCTCCCCTTCCAAGAGGTGTTGCGGCGCTTCCGCCGGAAACACGACGTCGAGCGGATGCGTGAGGAGGTGCGCGTCGAGCTCCGGGCGTTCGACTGCCTGCACGCGGCCGGCGACGACCTGCTTAACGTGCCCCTCGTCGAGCGCCACGCGACGCTCTCGGAGCTGCTCGATGGGACCGACGCCGTCTCCGAGTTCCTCGTCTCCGACGACCCGGACGAGATCGAGGCCGTCGCGGCCGACGCACTCGACGCCGGCCACGAGGGCGTGATGCTCAAGGACCCCGAGTCGGCGTACACGCCGGGCAAACGCGGCAAACAGTGGCTGAAGCGCAAACCCGACGTCGAGACGCTCGATCTCGTCGTGACGGGCGCGGAGTGGGGCGAGGGACGGCGCGCGGAGACGCTCGGGACGTTCCTCCTCTCGGCGCGGACCGACGACGGCTACGAGACCATCGGGAAGGTCGCCACCGGCCTCGACGACGAGGAACTCGCGGCCCTCGACGACCGACTCGCCCCATACGTCCGCGACGAGGACGGCCAGACGGTCGAGATCGACCCCGCCGTCGTCCTCGAAGTCGGCTACGAGGAGATCCAGCGCTCACCCACGTACTCCTCCGGGTACGCGCTGCGCTTCCCGCGATTCCTCGCCGTCCGCGACGACAAGGATCCCGCGGATGCCGACTCGCTGGCGCGTGTGGAGCGCCTCGCCGAGAAACAGAGCTAAACGCCCGCATTCCGAAAATCAGCCATGACCTCTCGCGCAGCCGTCGTCGACCTCGACGGCACGCTCGTCCACGGAGATACCCTCCTCCCCGGCGCGCGCGACGCAATGGCCGCGATCCGCGAGCGCGTCGAGGCGGTGTGCTTTGTCACGAACAACCCGACCGTCCCACCGGAGGCGTACGCCGCGCGCCTCCGTGATCTCGGCGTCGCGGCGGCACCCGACGAGATACTGACGGCCTGTACGGCGACGATTGCGTATCTCCACGAACACCACGCGGAGGACGCGCTCTTTCTCATCGCGGGCGATGCCATCGTCAATCAGCTCCGCGATGCCGATCTCACCCTCGTCGCCGACCCCACCGCCTGTGAGTGCGTCGTCGTCGGCTACGATCCCGAGTTCGACTACGACGACCTGCACGCCGGACTGCGTGCGCTCCGCGATGGCGTCGGCTTCGTTGGCACCGACCCTGATCGCACGATTCCGACCGCTGACGGGCCGATCCCGGGATCGGGCGCGATCATCAACGCCGTCGCGGGCGTCACCGAGCGCGAGCCCGACGCAGTCCTCGGAAAGCCCTCCGAGGAGACAGCCACTCTCCTGCTTGATCGTCTCGGCGTCCCTGCCGAGGAGTGCGTGCTCATCGGCGACAACCCCGAGACGGACATCGCGCTCGGCGAGGCGGTGGGGATGACGACCGTGCTCGTCGAAACGGGCCTCGACGGTGCAAACGAGGATGGCGTGCACGCCGATCACGTCGTGGCCGACATCGGGGCCGTCCCCTTGCTGTTCGACTAGTCGAGGACGCCCATCTCGTCTAAGCGCTCGGGCAGGTAGGTGTCCGTCACGAAGTCCAGCCCGCGGGCGGCGAGCGCCTGCTGTTCGGCCTTCTTCCCGATGTCGAGTTGGAGTTCGATCTGCTCCGTCCAGAACTCCGACTGGAAACGCGGGTCCTCTAGCTCGCTCTCCAGGGCGTTGACGTCGGAGTCGCTGAGCGGGTCGGTCGGGAGGTCGTACTCCACGATGTCCGCGGGTCGGATGCCGATGAACTGGGCCTCGGGCGTCGCGAGGTACTCCGAGAGGTGGGCCGACTTGATCGACCCGTAGGAGACGGAGCCGAAGATGCGGTACGACCACGGGTCGCCGTCCGTGAAGACCGTGACAGGAAGGTCGAGTTCGTCGTGGAGGCGTTTCGTCAACCGGCGCGTCGCGCGCGCCGGCTGGCCGCCGAGGTGGACGACGAGCGCGTTGTAGTCGTCGTCGAAGCCGTTCTCGACGAGGCGATCGCGCATCCCGCCGGTCTCGACGCAGAGGACGAAATCGACGTCGTGATCGAGGAACTCGATCGTGTCGGGGTTGTTCGGGATCTGGTAGCCGCCCTGACCAACGTCGTCCTGACAGTGGATCTTGCGGTCCCCGCGGTTCGTCTGCTCGCGGAGGCGCAGCGGACCCATCACCTTCGCCCCGGACTCCTCCGGGCGCATGTGGAAGTCCTCGCGTTTCACGCCGGAGACGATCTCCAGGTCCTCGACGAGCTTGTCGGACTCCGACTGGCCGTTGAACTGCGCGGCCTCCTCGTCCCACGATTCGGAGAGGTAGTAGAGTTCACGCAGCGTCGAGGAGCGATCCTCGTCGAGCTGCTGGGCGAGGAAGTCGATCGTGTAGACGGCCTTCAGGAGCTTTTGGGCACCTGAGGCGGAGTTCGCCGAACGCGTCGACGTCCGATCGCCGTACACCCAGACGCCCGCGTCCTCGTCGAAGACGATGTTCGACTTCGAGCGCGTCGGCAGCTGCATGTTCGGGATTTCGCCGTCGGCGAACTGGTCGTAGAACTGTGCGGCCATGTCGATGAGGCGCTCGCGCGCCGTGTCGTCGGGGGCGGTATCGGAGCTCATTGGGAGACCGTGAGTTTCTCGTCGGCGACGCCGTTCACCGAGAGGTCGCAGTCGGCGTCGGCATCGACGGCGTATTCGAGCGTCGCTTCGTCGCCGCTCGCGATCGTCGGCGACCACTTCACGAACCACTCGCCGTCCATCTCGACGACGGTGCCGGCCGAGACGTCGCCCGGCTCGGTGGAGACGATGTCCGTGAGGTCGATCTCGGCGTTCGCGTTGGTGTTGTTCTCGATCGTGAGACGGACGGTGTCGTCCTCGCGCTCACGTTCGACGAGGACGTTGTTCATGATGCGTGCAAGCGAGTCGTCGACGCTGACGGGGTCGCGCCCGGTCATCTCGGAGACCTTCTCGGCCATCGTCGGCAGCACGTCCATGATGACGTTCTGCTTCTCCCGGCGTTTCTGCCGCGAGCGGCGCTCGTTGAGGAAGCTCTTGAGTTCGCGGGCGGCCTCGCGAACGGCGAGTTCGACCTCGTCCTCGATTTCCGGCACCGACGCCAGGGCGTCCTTCGACTCGCTCGTGAATGGGACGTTCGTCGAGGCGACGTGGATCATGATGACGCAGGGGCCGCTCGGCAGGCCGCTCCCGCCGGGCTGATCGAGACCGTAGTTGCGCCAGCCGATGTCCTTCAGGACCTTCGTCGTCGCGCAGGCCCCGCGCTGGTAGACGAGCGGCACGCGATTCGCAAAGCGCATCACGTCGACGCTCCCCTCAGCTTTGAGGTCGCCGCCGTAGGCGATTCCGGCCTCGACGACGAACGGGTCGCCGCCGTGGACGTCGGCGTCGCGCGTCGCAGCCGCGTAGAAGTCCGCGTCGAACTCCTTGCGGAGCCCGGCCTCGATGAGGTCGGCCTCGATGGGTGCGAGACAGGACGTCGGCGGTGCCATCACGTCGACGGTCTCCATCGCCGCCAGCAGGTCGCGCGCGAGGTTTCGGTCGGACGCGACCTCGCTCGCCGCGGGGAGGTCGTCGGTAACGGTGTGCGCCGCAGTCCAGAGTTCGTCCGTGACGTTCTCACGCGCCGTCTCGCCGACCGTGGCGTCGTCCACGTCCTCGGTCGTTTCGGCGGCGCGTTCGACGAAGTCGCGGAGTTCGTCGCGCGTCACCCGATCGCGCGGCGTGTCGTCGCCGAACTTCGCGGCGATGCGCTCCGCGAGCGCGTTCACCGTCGCGTCGTCCTTCTGCGTCGTCGTCGCTGCATCGACGTGTCGATAGACATCGCGTCGCCGGTCGGCGATGAGAGCGCCCCAGAGGGCGTCGACGACGTGACCCTGGACGGTGTCGCCGAAGGTAACTCCCGCGTCGACGTCCGTGGCGACGTCCGCGACGAGCGTTTCGAGGTCGGTGTAGGAGAGTGCGCCGCGCTCCGTGATCGCGTCCGCAACGGCGGCGGCGAACGCCTCGGTGTCCGCAGCGGGCTTGTTCGAGACGGCGTCAGTGACGCGCGCTTCGAGATCGGCCTCGTCCGCGTCTACGCTGGTGTCGATCGTCCACGCGAGTTCGCGCCCGTAGTGGCGATCGCGGAAGGCGTCACAGATCGAGTCGGCGGTCTTCGCGCCGACGCGCGTGAACTCCTCGCGGAGGAAGCCCCGAACGGTCCGGGAGTCCGTCCCGTCGAGCATCTTGATGAGCGCGCCGAGTTCCACGCCATGGGGATGTGGTCGGATCTCCTCCGTTTCGGCGGGGAGGCTCGCGTCCTCGGCGCGCTCGAATTTGAACTGGCCGTTGGGCTCGCGGAGTTCGAGGCGCGCGTGGGGGTTCACGACCGCCGTGTGCTCGGCGTAGTCGTGGAGCTGACCGCGTGCGCGCATGTTCGCCTCCATCTCCAGTTCGATGCGCGTCCCGTGCGAGCGGTCCCACGAGACCGTCTCCTCCTCGCTGATTACGGGCTCGTTCGTGTCCGTGTCGATGACGAGCTCGTAGTAGTTGGCCTCCGCGGAGCCCTGTGTGCGGGAGGTGATTTTCGCGGGCGTTCCGGAGGTAAGCTGGCTGTAAAGGACCGCTGCGGAGATACCGATGCCCTGCTGGCCACGACTGTTCTTCACGGAGAGCGCGCCGTCGTTCGCGACGACGAAGTTCTCGTCTTCGCCCGTCGCACCGGGGACGGAGATGTCGTAGACGTACTCGGGGGCTTCAGTCTCCTCGACCGACTTCACGGGAAGGAGACACATGTCCGTCTCCGTGATCCCCTGGAGATTCCGGACGGTCGAGTAGAGTTCTTCGAGAGTCTCCGTCGGTTCGTGCGCCGCATCAAGGAGCCCCATCTCGACGAGGTTGTGCGTGTATCGTGGTTTCTCGACATCGTCGCCGTTGAGCGCCGCCTCGATCAGGGATTGGTACACTGCGGCGTGTTCGAGATCGGAGCCGACACCCGCAGCGCGGAGGAGGCCGGGAATCGTGTCCGGGACGGTGTGTGCATCCACTTCGTCGACGTGGACGTCATCAAGGAGCGATGTCGGGACGCGTTTGTACCCCTGTTCGCCCGTCGGCTTCCGCTCGCCGAACGCGTTGAGAACATTCAGATCCTCCCCGTACACCTTCGTCTGATACGTCGTTGAGCCGTCGTCTGCGTATCCGCTCGTGTTCTCGATCGTCTCGGTGCTCGCGAGGACGCCCTGCATGTTCCACAGGACGGAGACGCCGCGCGCGAGCGTTTTACTGACTGTCGCGTGGGAGAGTTCGTTTCCGGGGTGCGAGTCGGAGCCATCTCCCTGATAGACTGCGGTGAGGAACTCCTGCTGGACGTCGTCGGACGCGTCGAAGAGGAACGACGGGACGCGCTTGTTCTCCGCACCCTTCCCACAGACGTTCCCGAGGAACATTGCGAGCGGCGATCCGAAGGCCTTCACGCGCGTCGCGTTCCGTTCGCGTTGGACGGTCGTCGTGCCACCGCCGACACCGGCGACAGCCGCCTCGGTGGCCTCGATCAGCTCGCTCTCGTGCGACCCAAACGTGAACCCAACCTGTCGTGGACCGACGTGCCCCTCGGCGACGTAGTAGCCGAGGAGCCGGGTGAACTCGTCTGTGAGTGGGACCGTGACCGGGACGGTGGTCTCGTCGCCACCGACCTGATACGTCTTGAGTTCGCAGTCAGCGGCTTTCTCCTCCCACCCGAGTTCGAGCACGGTCGATGCCGGGAGGTACCCCTTCTCCAGATAGTTCGATTCGAGGCTGTCTTTGAGGACATCGACACCGTCGTACCGGTAGTAGTATCGCTTCCAGTCACTGTCCGCGTTCGGCTTCTTTCGGATCGTCTCACCGTTGCGGATCTCTGCGAGCGTCTCCCGATCGAACCCGTAGACGTACAGCCGTCGCTCGTCGAGTTGCTCGCGCGTGAGGTGTTCAAGGAGGTTGACCGACTCGACCGACGAGTCGGTTGTCGGGAGCGATCGCGGTGTGAGAACGGCGTCCCCAGGCTCAAGCTCGCCCGCTTTCACCTGCTTCGTCTCCCCGTCTTTCGTCACGGAGAAGAGGCTGTGGTTACCCGTCACTTCGACGGTGCGTCCCTTCTCGGTCGTGATCTCGTACGTGCGCTCGTCCGTTTCGTGGCGGATCGCGTGCGTCACCGGCTGCCACGTCATCTCGTGAGTCTCCCTATTAAACGAGGGGACTTCGATGTCCGCCGAGAGCGGCGCGGTCGCCGCACCGTCGACCGGAAGATAGGCGTCGCAGAGGACGCCGATCGGGACCGTTTCGACGACGCCGTCACGTCGTACGAGGAGTTCCTGATCGGGTGTCAGCGACTGCTCGCGGGCGTGGAAGCGCGAGCCGTAGAGGAGCTTCCCGAAGACCTTCGGGATTTGTTCTTTGGTGATGCCGGGGCCGTTGTCCTCCACGACGAGCGTGTAGTAGTCCCCCGACTCCTCGATCTCGACGTAGATGTCGGGGAGGATGCCGGCTTCCTCCGTGGCGTCGAGGGCGTTGTCGACGGCTTCCTTGACGGCCGTGACGAGCCCGCGGGCCCCGGAGTCGAAGCCCAGCATGTGTTTGTTCTTCTCGAAGAACTCGGCGATGGAGATCTCGCGCTGGCCCGCGGCGAGCTCCTCCGCGATGCCGTCGTCGTCCCCATCGGCGAGTGTCGACTGGAAGGACGTCATTTCGGTATCCGCGACTTTGGACGTGTGGCTATAAAACCCCGCGGGTACAGCGTAGTGAAAGTGAACGACGCCGCGGCGAACGCCGCGGAGGGTCCGCGAGCGCGCCGGTTCGGGCGCGCTTCACTCCCGGCGACGATGGCGGGAGGGGCCGCGCCCCTAGAGCGAGAGGCCGCGGATCTCGACTGTGTCGCCCTCGCGGACGGTCCCGATGCGTTCGCCGTCGGTCTCGACGACGAGCTTCTCGGCTTCCGAATCGGGGAGCGCGACGACGAACCCCGTGCCCATGTTGAACGTCCGGTGCATCTCCTCGACGTCGACGTTTCCGCGCTCTTGGACGAAGGTGAAGACGTCCTGGGCGGGGAGGGGGTCCGTGACGTCGTACTCGTACTCGCCCATCCGGGAGAGGTTCGTCCAGCCGCCGCCGGTGACGTGGGCGGCCGCGTGGACCTCGCGCTCGCGGAGATGCGGGAGGAGGTAGGTGTAGAGGCGCGTCGGCTCGAGGAGCGCGTCGCCGACCGTTGCATACCCCTCGTAGGGGTACTCGTCCTGGTACGTGCCGTCGCCGTCGGTGGCTGCCTTTCGGGCGAGCGTGAGGCCGTTCGAGTGGATCCCCGTCGAGGCGAAGCCGACGAGCGCGTCGCCCGCCTCGGCCTCGCCGGGGAAGAGGTCGTCTTCGGTGGCGATCCCGGCGACGGTACCTGCGAGGTCGAAGCCGTTCACGACTTCGGGCATCACGGCCGTCTCGCCGCCGACGAGCGCCATGCCCGCCTCCTCGGCACCGGCCGCGAGACCTTGGCCGATCTGTGACGTGAGCTCCTCGCTTGGTTCGTCGACGGCGAGGTAGTCCACGAATGCGTCGGGTGCGACGCCCGCCGCGACGAGGTCGTTGACGTTCATCGCGATGCAGTCGATGCCGACGGTGGAGTAGTCGGCCATCGCCTCCGCGACGAGGAGTTTTGTGCCGACGCCATCCGTGGCGAGCGCGAGGTACTGATCGCCGACGGGGACGAGACCCGCGTAGTCCGTCGTGTTGCCGACGTCCGCGACGGCGTCGACGAGCGCGGCGGTTGCGGCCTCGCTCGCGTCGATGTCGACGCCCGCCTCGGCGTACGTCATGCCCTCCTCGTCGCTCCCGGTGTCCGCGTCCTCACTCATACACGGGCGTGCGTAATCGGACGCGAAAAGGATAGCGGTGTATGCTCAGACGTACAACGCGTACGCGGCGAGGGCGATACTCGGGACGGCGACGGCGACGTAGACGTACGTGTTCCACGAGCGGACCGTGTTGCCGTCGAGCGGGCCGACGGGGAGCATGTTGAAGCCGGCGAGCAGGAGGTTGATTGTCACGCCGCGCCACGCGAGCGCGCTGCCGACGAGCGCGAACGGCATGAAGAGGGCGGCGAGCGCGAGGTTCGTCACAGGGCCGGCGAGCGCGATCAGTCCGGATTGGCGTGACGTGAGTCTGCCCCGGTGGACGACTGCGCCGGGCGCGGCGAAGAGGAAGCCGGCGAGGCCGCCGAGCACCGCGAGCGCGAGCAGGCCGTAGTCTGCGCGGAACGCCGCAACTTGCCCGTAACGGACGGCGACGACCTTGTGTGCGAGCTCGTGGAGGAGGAAGCCGATGCCCGCGGTGAGGAGGCTGACGGCGAGGGCGACGAGGAAGCCCGGTGAGGTGAGGACGGCCCCGATGGTGGTGATCGTGACGCGCTCGTAGAAGAAGGTAAATGCGACGCCGAGCGCGAGCCACGCGACGAGGAGGTCGCGTAGTTCACGCCCGTCGAAGGAGAGGCTCGTCACGCTACCAGCCCCCGGAGGAGGTCGAGGCTGTTCTGTGCGCCCTGTACGAGGACGGCGACGATCTCGCTCACGCTCCCGAGGTCGCCGCCGACGAGCGGCAGGACGAGCGGGATGAAGAGGAAGCTCGCGATCATGCTCCCGAGGTTCGTGAGCGCGACGACGGCAATGAGCCGGAAGAGTGGAACGTTGGTCATCCGCGAGAAGACCTCCTTGATCGGGAGTGTCTCGTCGCTCAGGATGTCGTTCAGCGTCCCGATGTCGCTGATGCGGACGGGCGTGTAGCGCAGTTCGACGTAGCCCGCGAACCAGCCGGGGGCGAGCAACGGGTTGACGCTCGTCAGCCACGCCACCGCGCCGCCGACACCGGCGGACGTCCAGTGCGCGCCGCCGAGCAGTGCGAGCCCCGCGGCGACGATCCCGTTGAAGAGGAACCACGCGGCGAAGAGTCGGAGGAGCGTTCCGTTGCTCACGCCCGCCATCAACACGAGGCCGAAGAACGCGAGGAACCCGAGCGTGAGGAGGCTCCCGAACAGCTTGAACAGCGAGAAGCGCTTCTCGACGCGGCCCGTCAGTGACTCCATGGGCGGGAGTTCCTCCGGGTGGTCGAGGTAGCGCTCGATCCCCGCTTTGTGGCCCGCGCCGACGACTGCGACGACGTGTTTACCCTGCTCGCGGAGCCGGATGATGTTGTGCGCGAGGTAGGCGTCGCGCTCGTCGATGAGCGCTTCGGCCCCCGTCGGGCTGAACTGACGGAACTCCTCCATCATCGCGGAGACGACGTCCGTGTCGGTCAGCTCGTCCATCGACACTTCCTCGACCTCCTTCCCGCCGCCGACGCCGAGGACGGCGAGTAGGAGTTGTCCGACGAGTCGGAGTTTCTCGAAGAACCCCATCCGCGCCCAGAAGCGCTGGATCGTCACCTGGATGTCCCGATCGACGAGCGCGACCTCCGAGCCGACCGCCTCGGCCTTTTCGACCGCCGCGAGCATGTCCGCGCCGGGGTCGATGTCGAAGCGCTCGCCCATTCGCTGTTGGACGTAGGAGAGTAGCCAGTACGCGAGGAACTGGAGCGCCATGCTCCCCTGTAGGAGGTCGGCGGGCGCGATTTCGTCCGGTGTCCCGCCCTTCATCTGCCGGTAGCGCCCCTCGTCGAGCTCGACCGCCACCGCATCGGGTTTTTCCTCCTCGATGACGCGTTCGACCTCCGCGACGGAGTCGGCGGAGACGTGCGCGGTCCCGACGAGCCGCACCGAGCCCTCGCCGTCGCGCGCGCTGTCACTCATTATCGCGAGCGTACTCGCCACCGGCCCTTACGTGTGTCGTCACCGCACGCGGCCCGAAGCAGGGCGTCGCGGGGGCGACTGTCGCAACGATTATGCATTACGCCGTGCTACAGTGTATACATGCCGTCGATCAGCGCGCGGATCCCCGACGACGACGAGTCGGAACTGGAAGCAGTCGTCGACTTACTCGACGAGGACAAGAGCACCGTGATTCGGAAGGCGCTCGAAGAGGGGCTCACGACGCTTCGGTGCCGGATCGCGATCGAGCGGTACCAGTCCGGCGACGTCTCCACGCACGAGGCCGCCCGGCTCGCGGGCGTCAGCCTCGCGGAGTGGTTCGAGATTGCGCGCGAACACAACCTCACGACGCAGCTCTCTCCCGACGACCTCGAGGCGGACGTGAACGCGGCCCGCGATCTGTGACGGATATCTTCCTCGACGCGACGACGCTCATCGCACTCGGGACCATCGGTGAACTGGAGCGTCTCACCTGCCTCGACGGCCAACTCGTCGTTCCATCGGCCGTCCGCGAGGAGGTCACGACCGAACCCGCGAGGACGAACCTCGAACGGTTCGTCGGTCGCCACGACGTCTCGGCGGATCTCGATGGGGTTCGCGAGCGCGTGCCGCAGGCGCTGGACGTCCTTGGTGACGACACCGAGCACGGCGATGTCCACATCGTTGCCGCTGTCCTCGCGTACACCGGCGACGACCGAGCGGTCGGCGTCGTCTCCGACGATCAGCGCGTTCGGACGACGTGTCGCGGGCTGGGAGCGACCGTTACGGGGACGATCGGCGTCGTCGTTCGAGCCGTCGACGAGGGCCTCGACCCGGACGCAGCGAAAGATCTCGTCTCCCGCCTCGACGCACATGGACTCCACCTCACGGGCGCGCTCCGTGCGAAAACCGATGCCCTGATCGACGACGCGGCACGCTCTGCCGACGGCGCGTGAACGATTCGCCGTCCACCCGTACTCTTCACCCGCTTACCGGTATTCTTCTCGCCCCGCTCACCCGTACCCTTCGCCGCGGATGTCGCCGCCCTCGACGCCGACGCAGGAGCAGACGTCCTCAAGTGTCTGCACCATCGCGGAGACCCCACAGGCGTACACCTCTAGTTCGCCGGGGTCGATGCGGGCCTCGATGTCCGTCTCGGGCTCGGCGTCCAAGAACTTGCGGAGGTCGGCGTCGAGCGTGGGTGCCTCGGCGTCCTCGACGAGGTATTTGATGAGGGTCTGTTGGACGTAGTCGGTCTCGCCCGTCCAGCCGGTGAGGTAGCGTTCGCGCGTGAGACACGGCACGAAGTGGAAATGCTCGTGGGCGGCGTCGAGGGCGCGGAACTCCTCACGGAACGCGAGGTCGTCCTCCCACGACGCCCCGAGGAACACCCAGATGTCGCGGGGGTCGCCCTCGTAGGTGTCGCGGCCCTCCTCGAAGACGTAGTTCACCATCGAGCGCAGCGGCGCGATCCCCGTTCCGGTGGCGAGGAACGCCATGTCGTTCGCGGAAGGGGCCTGTAAGGTGAAGTCGCCGTTCGGCCCGCGAAGCTCCGGGAGTTCGTCGCCGGGACGGAGCTCCGCACAGAGCTTCTCGGAGAGCCGCCCGCCGGGCACGCGCCTGACGCAGAGCGACATCTCCTCGGCGTTCGGCGACGAAGCGATCGAGTAGGGCCGCGGCGTCCCGCGAAAGCGAATGGTGACGAACTGCCCGGGCGCGAAGTCGAAGGGCTCCTCGGGGTCGAAGGCCACCTCGACGAGCGAGGGGAAGTTCCGCTCGTCGCGCTCGCGGAGCGTCCGGAGTTTCTTCCGCGTCACATCCGGCAGATCGAGGTCCGCGGTGGCGTCCTCGAGAGCGTTCCACGCGATGCCGTCGTCCGCGATGTGTCGTGTGACGTCCGCGCCGTGCTCGCGCAGTAATCGGTGGACTGCCCGGCGGATCTCGTCGTGTCGTTGCTCATCGAGCGCCTCGACCCGCGTCACCGTCGCCGTGTCGGTCAACAGCGGGAGTTCCTCGACCTGCTCGTCGAGGCGGGGATGCGTGCCCTCGGTCATATACACAACCAGGTGGGCGAGCGCTGTAAACGCGACGGGCCGAGAGTCAGGAAACGAGGGCGGACTCGACGACTTCGAGCGGGTGTTTAATCTCGTAGCCGGTGCCGTGCTCCATCTGCATCGAGCACGTCGGACACTCCGTCATGCCGACTTCGCCCTCTGCCTCCTCCATGTGCTCGAACATCTCGTCGCCGATCTTCATGGACGTCTCGTACTTCTCTTCTTTCCAGCCGTAGGTGCCCGAGATGCCCGAACAGGAGTCGCCGACGTCCTCGGCGTCGACGCCCGCGAGATCCTCGAACAGTTCGAGCGCCTGGCCGTCGAGTCCCTGGTTGCGCGCGTGACACGGCGCGTGATAGGCGAGCTGGGCGAGGGACTCGTCCTCGACCGTCGCGGCCGAGAGTTCGCCCGAGAGGTCCTCCTGGACGCGGAGGTATTCGAGGGCCTCCCAGGTGTTCTCGGCGAGTTCCTCGATCCCCTCGATGTCGAAGAGCTCGGGGTACTCCTGGCGGAGCGCCATCGAGCACGAGGTACACGACGCGATGGCGTCGTACCCCTGCTCCACGAGGTCGCCCATCGAGGAGACGTTCACCTTTGCGTGGCGCTCGGCGTCCTCAAGCATCCCGTTGGCGAACATCGGCGTCCCCGAGCAGCGCTGCTTCGGGACGACGAGCTCGTAGCCGAAATGCTCGAAGACGCGCACCATCGCCTTACCCACCTCCGGGGTGTTGTAGTTCGCGTAACAGCCGTGGAAGTACGCGACCTTCTTCTCTGCGTCTACATCGTCGCCGCGGCGTTCGCGGGCCGCACGAGCGCGTTCGCGCGAGCCGTCTGCGCCGCCTTCGTGCTCCCACCACTCGCGGAAGGTCTCGGTGGCGAAGGCGGGGAACTCGCGTTCGCTCGTGACGCCGAGGGTCTTCTCCATCGCCCAGCGCGCCGGCCCGAAGTTCATCGCGAAGTTCGCGATGCGGGGGACCTTGCTGGCGAGGAACGCCGACGTCCGGTAGTTCGCGAGGATGCGATTGCGCCAGTACGTCGGGTCCGTCATGGAGAGTTCCTCCTCGACGTACTCGGCGCGCGCGGTGTTGTGCATCTGCGAGAGCGGCACGTCGCTCGGGCACGCCGAGTCACAGCGCATGCAGTTCGAGCACTTCGAGACCGAACTGTCGACGGAGGCGTCCTCCTTGCGCTTGAGTCGCCACTGCTCGGGGCCCTGGAACTTCGGCCCGGGGAAGTCGTCGTCGACCTCCGCGACCGGGCAGTTGGTGTCGCAGGCCGAACACTTATAACAGTCGTCCGCGCCCGGCCGGAGGTCGGGCGTCTCCTCGTCGGGGAAGACCTCGATCGGTTCGAACTCGTCGCTCGGGGATTCTGCGTCACTCATTGGGTATCAGCTCCTGCGGCGCTCCCGGCGGCGTCGCCCGTCGCGAGGCTGACGCCCATCCCGGAGCACTCCGCGGCGAAGTCGGCACCGCCGACGACGCTGCCGGCGGCGCGGAGGTTCTCGAATTCGATGCGGCCGTCCGCGTCCCGCGGTCGCAATTCGTCGTCCACGACGACGCCGAAGCGCGGATACGGGTGGTCGCCGAACGTCTCGTCCACGAACCAGTCGTACCGGTCCGCGGGATGGGGAACGTGGCAGTCGAAGACGGGTTCGTAGACGCCGTCGCGGTCCGAGTCGATGCCTTCGCCGACCAACCCGCCGGTGGCGAGGACGAACGCGTCCGCGTAGTGGGGGATATGCTGGCCGTTGCGCTCGACGATCGCCGCGGTCAGTCGGTTCTCACCGTCCGTCTCGTAGCCCGCGACGGGCCGGCGAACGACGTTGACGCCTGCCTCACGGAGCGCGCGCTCGTAGGCGGCCTCGAGTCTGGTGCCGGGGAGGCTCGGTGGCCCCATCGGCACCTCGAAGACGGCCGCGTCGAGGACGTCGGCGAGCGTCCCGCGCACGTCCGCAGGATGGTCCTCGCCGAGCACGGCCGGGAAGCCGACCCGCGGTTCGCCGTCGTGAACGCGCGCGACTCGTTTCGCGAGGCGCTCGCGCTCGTCGTCGGTATCCTCGTCGAGGGCGTGTGCGTAGCGCGTGATCTTCGCGTCCGCGCGGGGTTCGCCGGGGAACGACACCGTCGCGCCCCGGACGTCGAAGGGGACGCCGGCAGCGCGGAGGTGGTCGGCGGCGAGCGGTGCGTCGAAGTCGCTCAGCGTCTCGAAGCCGACGAGCAGGGCGTCGCGCTCGTCGCTCGCGAGGCCGGCAGCGGCGCTCGCGGGATAGCGTGCAGTCGGTTTCACCGCCCCACCGTGCGTCGGCAGGAGGGCGTTCTTCTCGGTGTGTCCGCCTCGGTAGAGATCGCCCGCCACGTCGTCGAATCGCGCGAGACCGTCGCGGACCGCCTTGACGCCGACCTTCGAGTAGGGGTGGTCGGCCGGGAGGTCGTCGAGCGCGTCGAACGGATCGGCGAGGAGCTTGTCGTCCGCGTAGCCGAGCACGTCGATCAGCCCGCTCGCGTGTCGGAGCGTGCTCTGGCTCTTCGTGACGAGCCGAACGGACGCGCCCGTGTCAGCGGCCGCGAGCGCCGCGGTCATGCCGGCAACGCCGCCACCGACGACGAGGACGTCGTCCTCAATCGCCATGTGCGCCCTCCGTGTCGCCCGTGGCGTGCTCGGTGTGCGTGCCCTCCGCACCGTCGTCGAAGGCGGCCCACTCGACATCCGTGTCGGTCCGTGCCGGATCGTCGTCCTCGTTCAGCGTCGCGGCGTGGAGCGCGTGGTTCAACATCGCCTGCGAGAGCTGTTCGCCCCAGAGCGCGTGGCGCTGGCCCTTCCAGCGTTCCGCGCGAAGTTCGTCGAGCGCCGCGCGGGCGCTCGGCTCGTCGTGCTCGGGATGGAGTTCGGCCGCCATCCGGTGCGCACACCGCCCGCCCTGACAGTTGCCCATCGAGGCGCGCGTCCGCAGGCGCACGGCGTTCAGGTCGGTGCCCGCCTGCTCGATCGCGTCCTGCACCTCCGCGCGCGTGACGCCCTCGCAGCTACACACGACGGGGTTCGGGTCGCACGACGCGAGGACGTCCTCGGTCCGCGAGCCGAGGCGCTGGGCGCTCCGGCGTGCGACGGGCGAGCGCAGGCCGAAGCGCTCCATCGCGGCCTCGATGTCGCCCGGCCGCTCGCTCCCCGGCAGCGGGACGTCGGCGGTGTCGCATTCGGCCTGGACGCCGAGTTTCTCGCAGACGTGATCGGTGATGGATTCGGCCATCATCCGGTAGGTCGTGAGCTTCCCGCCGACGATGGTCGTCATGCCCGGCACGTCGTCGCGTTCGGCGTGATCGAGCGTGAAGTAGTCGCGCGTGATGTCGGTCGGGTCCTGCGTCCCCGTTCCGGGTGGTTCGTAGAGCGGGCGGACGCCCCAGAAGGAGCGGATCGTCCGTGCCTCCTGGAGGATCGGGACGAGTTCGCTCAGCGTGTCGATGACGAGGTCGACCTCCCACTCGTCCTCGGGGTAGTCCTCGGGGTCCGAGACCTCCGCGTCCGTCGTCCCGAGGATGCACGCGGTCTCGTGGGGGACGATGATGTCCGCGTCGCCCTTCGGTCGACAGCGGTTCACGACCGTGTCGACCTGCCGAGTGTTCATCACGGTCATCACGCCCTTCGAGGGGCGGACGGCGACATCCAAGCCCGCGAAGTCGCCGATACGTCCCGCCCACGCCCCCGCGGCGTTCACGACGTGATCGGCGTAGATGTCCTCCGTCTCGCCGGCTATCCCGTGTTCACGCGGGCCCTTCCCGGATTCGTGGCGCACCGTCGCGCCGACGATCTCGCCGTCCTCGACGAGGAGATCCGTCACCTCGGCGTGCGTCTCGATCCGCGCGCCGTGGTCCTCGGCGTCGACGGCGTTGGCGACGCAGAGGCGGAAGGGGTCGATCGCGGCGTCGGGGACCGCGATGGCCTTCTCGACGTCCGTCGCCAGATACGGTTCGCGCTCGCGGGCTTCGGCACCCGTGAGCACCTCGGCGGGGATGTCGCAGTCGCGACAGCCCTGCAGTTTCTCCTGGAAGTATTCCTCGTCGTCCTCCGGGCGTTTCACGAAGAGGCCGCCGGTCTCCTCGACGCAGTGGCCGGCGATGTCGCGGAGGACGCGGTTCTCCTCGATACACTCGCGCGCGCTTGCCTGATCGGAGACGGCGTAGCGTCCGCCCGAGTGAAGCAGGCCGTGCATCCGTCCCGTCGTCCCGTTCGTGAGGTTCCCCTTCTCGACGAGGGTCACGTCGACGCCACGGCGTGCGAGGTCGCGGACGACACCACACCCCGTCGAGCCGCCACCGACGACGAGGACCCCGGTTCTCGTTCCCATACTGTTCGCCCGTATATCTCGCATGTGGCTCCTTATGTTTATCCCCTCTCGCGAGGTGAGAGTAAACCATAGCTGTCGTCGCAGCGCAATCTACTTCGGGCCGGGACGTCCTTCTCACGGCATGAGCCTCGACGTCGAGACGCCGGACCCGCCGGAGTTGGAGACGGACGCTGACCTGAGCGACTACGACGACGTGGACGCCTCGGGCGCGAACGACACGCACCGCGACGATCTCGATGCCTTCCTCCACGAGGGCGCGTGGGACGAGGCGTTCGCCGAGTGGGCCGCGCAAAGCGGCCTCGATGCGTCCGAGTGGCAGATCGTCGTCGACCTCGATCTGATCGAGCGCTTCGACTTCTTCTGGGACGACTTCGCCGACCGCGTGGGCTATCACGCGCCGGGCCTCCCGGAGGACTGGAAGGAGCGCGACCTCCATCCGGATCTCGATTCGTGGAGCACCGTCTCGGCCATCAACGCCGAACTCACGGAGCTCGGCCGGATCGTCTCCGATCGCCTGAAGGCCGACTACGTCGACTGGGACGCCGATTACGAGGCACCCGACGACCTGCCCGACTTCTGAGCCCCCAGCTTGGGGCTGATCCGGGCCGCCGTCGACCCGAGACGCCGAAGGGCCGAACGCCCAACTGAGCGAACTTACACGCGCGATGTGCCAGATATATCGACCGAGCAGAGAAACCTTTATCATCTATTATGTTTATATATCGGTAGGGCGGCGATATGCGTAAAGAAAAACGCCGCCGGAGGGAATCCATGGATGAAACATACGTCGGTTCGATCGATCAGGGCACGACGGGGACGCGCTTCATCGTCTTCGACCACAGCGGCGAAGTCGTCGCGAACGCCTACGAGAAGCACGAGCAGATCTATCCGGAGCCCGGATGGGTCGAACACAACCCGGTCGAGATCTGGGAGAACACACAGGCCGTCGTACGGACCGCGCTCGACGACGCCGACCTCGACGCCACGCAGTTGGCGGGCATCGGCATCACCAACCAGCGCGAGACGACCGTCGTCTGGGACGCCGAGAGCGGGCGGCCGATCCACAACGCGCTCGTCTGGCAGGACCGCCGGACGACCGACCGCGTCGAGGAGTTAGAGGCGGCGGGACGAACCGAGGAGATCCGCGCGAAGACCGGACTCGAGGTCGATGCGTACTTCTCGGCGACGAAGACCGAGTGGCTCCTCGACAACGCCGAGCCGCTCAAGCTCGAATCGTCCCGGGTACAGAACCTCCGCGATCGGGCCCGCGACGGCGAGGTGCTGATGGGCACCATCGACAGCTGGCTCATCTACAACCTCACCGGTGAGCACATCACGGACGTCACGAACGCCTCGCGGACGATGCTCTTCGACATCCATGAGATGGCGTGGGACGACGAGCTCTTAGCGGAGTTCGACATCCCCCGCGAGATGCTGCCCGAGGTCCGCCCGTCCTCCGACGAGGACTACTACGGCTACACCGACCCCGATGGGTTCCTCGGTGCCGAAGTCCCCGTCGCGGGCGCGCTCGGCGACCAGCAGGCCGCGCTGTTCGGCCAGACCTGCTTCGACGCCGGCGACGCGAAGAACACCTACGGCACCGGCTCGTTCTACCTGATGAACACGGGGAACGAGGCCGTCGAGTCCGACCACGGCCTGCTCACCACCGTCGGCTTCCAGATGTCCGGCGAGCCCGTACAGTACGCCCTCGAAGGCTCCATCTTCGTCACGGGCGCGGCGATCGAGTGGCTCGAAGACGTCGACCTCATCGACAACGCCGCACAGACCGCCGAGCTCGCACGCTCCGTTGACTCCACTGACGGCGTCTACATGGTCCCAGCGTTCACGGGCCTCGGTGCCCCCCACTGGGACGGTCGCGCGCGCGGCACCATCGTCGGGATGACCCGCGGGACGAAGAAGGAGCACATCGTCCGCGCGACGCTCGAATCCATCGCCTACCAAACCCGCGACATCGCGGAAGCCATGGAGGCCGACTCGGGCGTCGAGACGACCTCCCTGCGCGTCGATGGCGGTGCGGTGAAGAACAACTTCCTCTGTCAGCTCCAGGCCGACATTCTCGGAACGGACATCGCGCGTCCGGTCGTTGACGAGACCACGGCGCTCGGCTCCGCGTACGCCGCTGGTCTCGCCGTCGGCTACTGGGACACCATCGACGAACTCCGCTCGAACTGGCAGATCGACCGCGAGTTCGAACCCGAGATGGCCGCAGAGAAGGCCGATCAGATGTATGGTCGCTGGGACGATGCTGTTGAGCGCTCACTTGACTGGGCGCAGGAGGAGTGAGCGATGTACGCACCACTCCAAGCGATCCCGGTCATCGGGATGGAGATCGAGCCGTTCCTCGTCCTCGTCATCGCCGCGCTTGCGGGCGGGGCGCTCGGTGCGGCCCTTGGCGCGCTTCCCTCGTTCGTCTTCACGGGGTTCGTCGTCTTCCTCGGTGAGGGCCTCGCGATCCTGCAGCGGTCGATCAGCGGTCTCGACGTCATCCCGGACGGCCAGCTCGCCGTCGGGGTCACCGGCGTCATCGGCTTCGGTGCCGTCACCGGCCCGCACATCTCGTTCGCCGCCGGCGTCGCCGCCTCGGCGTACGTCGGGAAGAAGTACCCCGAGATGAACCCGAAGGGGTGGGACTACCACCTCGGGAAGAACATCACGGAAGCCTACGGTACCAAGCCGGACATCCTCGCGGTCGGCGCGATCTTCGGCGTGCTCGGGATGCTCATCTCGCAACTCTCAAGTGGCCTCGGCCTCCCGACCGACGGTATCGCGCTGTCGGTCTTCCTCACCGCGATGATCGCCCGCCTCGTCTTCGGCTACCCGCTCATCGGGAAGCCCGCGGGCGACGGCTACTTCGACATGGGGCCCTTCGAGCGCGAGGAATCGCGCGAGCAGGCCGACGACGTCCCCGAGGGGAACGCCGGCCGACTCGCGGTCGAACCGTGGCTCCCCCACCAGTACAAGTGGGTCGGTGTGACGGCGATCGGTCTCGTCGGTGGGATCCTCGGTGGCTACATCTGGCTCAAGACCGGGAGTGTCTTCCTCGGCTACGGCATCTCCGCGGCGAGCCTGCTGTTCCTCAACCTCGGCGTCGCGAAGATCCCGGTCACGCACCACCTCACCCTCCTCGGAGCGGTCGGTGCGGTCATCGCGATGCCGATGTTCGGGAGCGCGCTCGTCGCGCTGCTCGCCGCCGGCGCGCTCGGTGCCATCACCGGTATCGTCGGTGAGGCCTCCCAGCGTGTCTTCTACTCCCACTCCGGGACGCACGTCGACCCGCCGGCGATGGCGATTGCCGCCGTCATGTTCGCCATCGGCGTCTGCTACCTGATCGGCCTCCTGCCGAACGCGGCCTACCTCGGCATCTAAGGCCGCATCAGTCCGTTTTTCCATCGCGCAATCAGTAGAAGGTACACTTCCACACTATCATGGATATCGACGCACGGATACGACGACGCCAACACCGGGCCGACTCCCAGCGGCTGATCCGCGAACACGGTGCGCTCTCGCCGGTTACGCACGTCGAGGATCCGTCCGGCCGCGGACCGGCCATCGAGCGCCTGCTCGACTACCTCGACCCGGTGTTCGACGGCCGACTCCCCCCGAACGCGTACGTCCACGGACCGTTCGGCGCTGGAAAGACGGCCGTCGTGACGGCGCTGTTCGCCCGTCTCGACGATCTCTCCGTGCAGAGTCAGTCCGTTATTCACACGAGCACGCGCGCAAGCACCTCGACAGCGCCCCGGTTGGTCTACGTCGATCTACGCGAGACGCCGAGCGAGTTCGCCTTCTATCGCCGCGTTCTCGATGCCGTCGTCGAGGAGTCGATCCCCGAACACGGCGTCGGGACCGAGGAAATCCGTGACCGCCTTCACGAGCATCTCGATCGCTCGGGGGCCGGTGTCGTCATCGCCATCGATCACGTTGGTTCGCCACGCGTCGACACAAGCGCCCTTCGGGATCGCCTCGACTCGCTGCCGGACGACGCGCGCTGGCTGGCGGTCGGCCGCGACGCACCCGAGGCCTGCCCGTTCGCGACGGCCGCCACTGAGACGATCGAGATCGACGCGTATCGGCGTCGCGTGCTTATTGACGTGCTGATGACGCGCGCGTCCGAGGGGCTTGCGCAGGGCGCGCTCGAGCACGGCCTCGCCCGCCGGATCGCCGGCTGGGCCGATGGGAACGCCCACGACGCGCTCGCCGCGCTGTTCGCGGCCGCGGAGCACACCGAGAGTCGCGACGAGACACGCCTCAGTGCGGCCGATGTCGATGCGGCTTGCGACGCCATTCCGCGCCCCGACGTCTCGCTCGGCGAAGTACTCGCGCTCCCGGCGAACAAACGGCGCGTTCTCCGGGCGCTCGTCGATCTGACTGACGAAGAACGCCGTTCGGTCACCGCGACCGCGGAGGCGATCGGGACCGACGCCGACGTCGACCTCTCGACGGGAACGATCGAACGCTATCTCTACGAGCTCGCTGAAGCCGGCATTCTCGAACGCGTCCCCGTGGCTGACGGTGGGGGAAAGGGACGCATGCCGAGTCGCGTTGAGCTGCGATTTCCCCCGACGGTCTTCCGGAAGCTGTACGACCTGCGGCGGTGACACGGCCGGCCAGCCACCGGCCAGAAAACCGTAGATCACCGCCATAGACGCGTCTACGCGCTGAAAACGACGCTTTCGGGGGAAGCGCTTTTACTCGTCCGCTGTGTACGCCTGCGTATGTCACACTCACCGGAGGACGTGGCGCGATACGTCTGTAACGACTGTCAACTCATCCACGCCGGGACGCCGCGACGGACCGCGACCGGCAAACGCAGCTTCGACCCGCCCGAGGACTGTGGCGGCTGTGGAAGCGACGACCTCATCGCCATCCAGAACTGGGTTCACCACCAGAGCGGCGACTAGCGGCCGTCGTCCATCCGTTTTAGCGCCGTAGCACGAGCGCGAACCGTTCGTCGTCGACCTCATCACCGAGCGCCGCCTCGAGCGCGCGCTCGTGGGCGGCCTGTACGGCCTCCCGAACGGCCGCGTCCCAGTCGAGGCGCGCCGCGAAATCCCGCCAGACGCGCTCGCCCACTGCGAGGTAGTACGCATCGCTCGTCCGTTCGACGAGCGGGTCGTCGCGAAAGGCGTTACGCCACTCGTAGACGAGATCCTCAACGCTCTCGACGCCAGGTGAGTCATTCGCGAGGTCCTGAAACGCCGCGAGTTCGGTTTCGAGGAGGTCCGTCGAGACGTCGCGATTCGCGGCTACCTCGTGGATTGAGTCCGTCGACACCGGGTGATCGTCGCTCATACCTTCCGTACGGGTGCGTGTGTCTTCAGACGCTCGCCTCTCCCGTCAGTAGCCGACGGTCCCGCTCGCGCGTTCGAGGGCGACGATGACGAGCGCGCCGACGAGGGCGAGGAGAATGAAGCGCCCGACGACAACGACGTTGAGCGTCGCGACGTCCGCGAACGCAAGGCGGAGTGGCGCACGGAGCGCCCCGGTCATCAACGCGACGAGGAACGTGAGCGTCGCCGTTCGGTAGTGTTCGAATGCCCACGCGACGACGCGCGCGAAGGAGAGGAGGCCGACGAGCGCGCCGGCCATGAAGACGACGAGGGTCGTCGCGTGCTCGCCGAGTGCGCCCACGTCACCGGCGAGTGCCGCGGCCGTCGCCCCGTGGACCGCGCCCGTCATCCGGTCGTACTGGCCGAGCGTCAGGAGGATTAGCGATCCCGAAATGCCGGGGAGCACCATCGCGCAGATGGCGAGCGCGCCAACGAGGAAGGTGGTAACGGGGCCTGTCGGGAGCTGGCCGCCCGCGGTACCGCTTGCGACGAACGCGAGCACGAAGCCGACGACGGCCGCCGCGACGTGACGCGGCGTTCCGAGGCTGACGGTATCCGCGAGAACGAGCACGGAGGCGAGGACGAGCCCGAAGAAGAAGGCGTACGTCGCCACCGGCCGCGCATCAAGGAAATACTGCACGACGTTCGCGACGGTGACGACCGCCGAGAGGACGCCGACGCCGAGCACGCAGAGGAAGGGGACGTCCATCGCGACGAGTTCGTCGCGGACAGTCGCGCGGGCGTCAGCGTCGATCGGCGTGCGGACCGAGGGTCCGAGGAGCGCGAGCGCGGTGCGCGGATCGAGGCCGGCGATGGCGTCGATCAGCCGGGCGTAGATCCCGGTGATGAGCGCGATGGTGCCCCCGGAGACGCCGGGGACGGCGTCCGCGGCACCCATCGCGGCACCGCGGAGATAGACGCCGAGCCACGCGCGCACACTCATCGGACGATTAGGCCGCTCGTGCTGTCGGGGCAGTCACGTCCGCGGTCGTGGTGCCGCTCGTGCCGTCGCTCCCGCTGCCGCCGCTCGTACTACTGCCACTGTCGCTTCCGCTCGACGAGCCGCTTTCGCCACTCGACGAGCCGTCGTCGCTACTGCTACTCCCGCTGAGGAGCGACGAGAGGTCGAGTTGGCTCATCGAGACCTGCGTGGCCGTGTCGTTCGCGCCGTTGACCTGGCCTTCGGTCACGTTCGCCGAGCCGGTCCAGTAGGACCCGTTGGCGTTGGCGCTGAACGTGTAGCTCCCGGTCGAACGGACGCTGACGTTCGTGTAGCCGTTCTCCGGCCCGTACTCGTCGTAGCCGGTCGTCGAGTACGGCAGCGTCATCGTGAACTCACCGTCCGGCCCGGTCTGGGCGCGCTGTGTGTAGGTGAAGTTCTGCCCCTTCCCGAGTTGGGTCGAGTACATCGTCACCGACGCGGTGACGTTCGCGTTCGCGGGGCCGCTCCCCTGCACTGTTGCGCCCGGCACGCGCTCGTAGAGCTTCGCCCACGCCGGCATGTTCGAGAGCTGCTGGGCGGGCGCTTCCGTGCTCAATCCGACGAGCCGGTAGTGCTCCAGCGCGGGGATGTACTCGCTCGGGTAGCGCCCGACGCCGCCGATCTGCGACGTCGAGTCGTTCGCGACGTACGCCTCGGCCTCAGCCGTGGTGTTGAACTGCTGGATCGTGCCCTGTCCGTCCGTGATGTAGTAGGGGCCGGTCGTCTGGTCCCAGTCGACCACGATCGGCTCGGGCGACATCGCCGAGCCCTGATAGCGGAACAGGCGGACCATCATCGTCTCGTAGTAGTTCTGCGAGTGGACGTACGCCCGGATCTGGTAGCCCCCGCTCTCGGTCTGTTGCAGCATCGGGCGGTAGTAGTCGTACTGGCTGACGTTCTCCGCGAAGACCGTCGGCGCGCTGAACTTCGAGTTCACCGCGGCCATCTGCCAGTCGACGGCGACGTAGCGGGTCTTCTCGTCTGCGGTCCCCTTCGAGTCGAGGATGTTGTTGGCCTGCGTCTCGTTCTGCGCGAGCAGGTAGTTCGCGGCGTACGTCGCGCCACCCTGGAACGGGTTGGCGTCCGGGATCCGCTCGCCGAGGACGGTGATCCAGTGGCCGTAGTCCCACCAGCTCATCACGCCGTAACTCCCCTTCGGATAGTCGTAGTCGTCCGTCTGGTGGTACGTGCCGTAGTAGTCGAGTTGGTCGGCGTTGTTCGCGTTCCCGTAATCACCCTCCGCGGGCGTGTTGTTCTGCATCCAGTTGAGCATCGGTGCCCATCCGGTCACGCCGCCCGGGCCGGTCGATGCGCCAGTCTGAGCCGCCGTGGACGTCTGGACGTTCCCGCGCGGCGTGCTGAGCGTCACGGACGCCGCGAGCGGGACGATCAGGACGAGGAGGACCGCCACGACCGCGAAGACGTGGATCGCCTCAACGTCGTCAACGGAGCTGCGGACTGCACCGATGTTCACGTAGTCCGAGTGGAGCAGCGTCGCGCCGGCGTAGCCGCTGATCACCGCGACCGGCACTGCGAGGTAGTAGTTGAAGCGCACCTGCGTGAACGCCGCCGCGATCAGGAACAGCGTCCAAACGACGATGAAGGCCTTCTCGGCGTCGTGATCGCCGATAACGACCGACGCGAAAAGTAGGCCACCGACGACGACGATCCCGGTCCACGTCGGGTTGAGCCCGAGGTTGCCCGCGATCGTCGGGATGAGGCCGGGGAGCGCGACGACGACCGCCGTGACGACGAACGCGACGACGGCGAACCAACGCTTCCGGCTACTCGCGTTAATGAAGGGTCGCCAGAGCAACCACGCGAGACCGGCGAGCATCGCGAAGAACGCGAGGCCGTAATAGCTGAAGAACAGCGCGAAGCGCGACCCGCCGTAGTTCGAGAGGCTCCCGAGCCACGGCTGGGCCTCGCCGATGGTGCGCTGGGCAGCGCTCGCGTCGAACGCGACGAAGCGCTGGAGGTTCGAGAAGATCATCGAGAAGACGTCGGGGAGGAGGGTGGCCACGAGGCCAGCCCCGACGGCCGAGATGAGGAAGACGGCGACGGGGTACGCACGCCGGTCGACGTCCCGCGCCTCGAAGGTCCGCGAGAGCCACGCGAGGAAGAGACACGCGACCGCGACACCGAACGCCGCAGCGGGCTGGAGGAGTGAGAAGCGCGACGCGGAGAACCCGACCGTGTCGAAGGGCAGGAGCAGAAGGGCACCAGTGACGATGGAACTCGTCACGCCGACGATGGCGAGGTGATCCGGGCTCGTGCCGTTGTAGTGGTTGCTCGCGAGCTTCAGGAGGAAGAAGACCCCGACGATCCCGACAAGGAGGACGCCCGGCGGCCACATCCACATGTAGAGCGCCGTGGCGACCCCGGCGAGTGTGCTCCAGCCGAGGACGGGCTTGAGTGCGCCCCATTCGCGTGCGCGGACTTGTTCCCAGACCGGATTGTCGCGCTCCGCGACATGGAACGCGACGAGGAGGCCGAGAACCGCGAGCGACTGGAAGAGCGGCTCCGCGATGTTGTGATCCGCGGTGCCGACGAGGCTCCGCTGGAGGAAGAGCCCGGGGAGGAACGCGAGGACACCGGCGGCGATGACACCCGCGGAGCGCCCGGCGAGCCGCTTCCCGAGGTAGTACGTCGGAATAGCGACGAGCGCTCCGACCACGACCGGCGTGAACAGGACGACCAAGCGGACGAGGTGCTCGCTCGGGCTTCCGAGGCCGAGGATTATGGCGACGGTCGCCATAATCTGGTCGAACAGCGTGCCGAACTGGCCGACTGCGACGCCGGTCGGATACTGCGTCCAGACATCGAACGGCATCGTCGACGGCCAGTGCTCGACGACGTACATCGTGCTTCGGAGATGGTACCACGGGTCGTTCCCGCTCAGTAGTACGGTCCCGTTCTGTACGAAGTTCTGCCAGGACTGCCCGCGCACCCATAGCATGAACGCCATGAGGAGCGCGACCACGGGAACTGGGTACCAGCCCGCCGCGATATCGAGGACCGATCTCCCGGTAGTGGAGGGACTACCGGACCGGTCGGTATCGTCGCTCATTACGTCGGACGACACGGAAAGTGAGGATAAGCCTTGTGAAGTGGGGCGGGTGTACGTGCCGTCGGTCGGTGGATATGTGGCGTCATTGTTCAGATTAGCTGATTTTGGCAGAAGGCTTGGGCGAGCAACCACGTTTCGGCGGTTGCTGGGTCGGCGTGGCGGAGGTAGTTTGCAAACTGGTTTGTTCGTCGTTTCATCTCTTTGTAGAGACGTTCGACAGCATTCCGATTCCCGTGTGTCGTGTTGGAATCGGAGGCCATGGCGACGGAGGGCTTCTTGAAGCCATGGCGCGCCATCGACGAGAAACACAGCGTTAACGAGACGCGTTGCGTCTCGTTCGCACACCAGAAATCCCTGATTTCTGGGGACGTCCTCGACGTCGTGTTTCTCGCGGAGTTCGCCAAAGAAGAGTTCTGAAAGACCGAGGTTTGCACTGTACCAAGCTTGACGTGAAGGAATTCGTTAGATTCAGGATCGACGGCGTTGACGAGACGCGTTGCGTCTCGTTCGCCAATCAGAAACGCGTAGTACCTAGCGTAACTTCTGGAGGTATCCGCCAAGATACTCGTCGATCCACGAAGCCGCGAAACTCAG
>NZ_BAAABL010000058.1:0-26206 GCF_039520965.1 Halarchaeum salinum | reverse complement strand
GATCTCCCCCCGCGCAAACGCATCCCCCGCAGCACTAACCTCATCAAGCCCGATCTGCCCATTCCCATCAGAATCCCACTGCTCTACCGGCGACCTCGAACTGGAGTCCGACGACGATCCACTATCCGACGCCCCGGTCGATCCCGACGAAGAGGAGTCTGCCATATGCTCTACACACGCGCGAACGACCAAAAAGCGCCAGCATGTTTTACGTCCGTTTACGTGACGCTCACCGTCGGTTCGTTGCCTCGACATCGAAGACGTCGAGCATGAACGTCGTCCCCATCACTCCGATAATCGTCATCCCCGCAGCAAGCGCCACGAAGAAATACGTCAACATCGGCTCGGACGACGAGGCCAGCCCACTATCAGTCACAACCTCCAGATTCGTTGCTGACAGCGCACAAATCCCCCAGAGCAACGCCCCGAGCAGCCCCCCAACCGCGTCCATCAGCGGCTCGGACCGCCCGCGCATCGTCAAGAACGCACTCGCCCCAACCGTCGCTAGCGACACAACCAGCCCCATCGCCACCAGCGCGAGGAACACACTCACCAACATCAGAGCCCACCACCTTGCCGCGCCATCACCATGATCGCCGCCAGCAAGAGCGCGACACTAAGAATGAGCACGATATTCTCACCGAGCGTCCCTGGCAAGAACAGCAGCGTCTCCCGCGCTAACGACTGTTCACTCGACGCCCGAGCGAAGCCATATGAGATGTTCGCCGTCTGCCCATCCGAGAGCGTGCCGCCCTCGAGCGCGACGATCGTGCCGTTATGCCGGTTCCACGACCAATTCCCCGGCTGAGCGATCGACTCGTTGCTCGCCGAGACGTTGATTGACGACGCCGCCGCATAGACGACGTCGCGGTTGCTCTCCGAGAGCGCCACGGGCTCGCCGATAGCGACTGTCCACTGCTCCTCAACGGTCGATCCTGGTTGACTCTCCGATACTGCCGTCTGGAAGCCCGACTCCACGACCCCAACCCCCGCCATCAGGAGGATCGCGACGAAGACGAGCCCAACGATCCGCTGCTCCATACCTGATGCAGAGCCGCCACGCTCTTAGAACTTCGTCACACAGACGCCCGATCCCGCAGCCTTGCCAGTTGTTCTTTGACACTTACCATGAGTTAAGATGGAGTTCTTTTGGGGTTACTGCTGCGCGCGGCGTGCGAGGAAGAGCGCCCCGATCACGACCACGAACATCAGCACCAGGAACACGATGTCCGTCAACCCCATCGCGTTCGCGAAGCCGGTTCCGATCGACTCAGAGGCGTTCTCGTAGACGGTCTGGTTCGCTGCTGAGACCGACTCGAGGTCGCGCGACGTCACCGACTGGCTGATCGAGGAGATGACCGTTGTCCCGATCATGCCGATCGCGGCCGCCATGATGATCGCGAACATCACCCCGATCAGGTTCACACCACCGACCTGGGAGGATGCCGCGAGCTCCGCATGCTGGCGGGCCGCCGTCTCACGCACCCCGCGCGTTGCGCCCTCGCTCGCGGCTCGTTGCAGCCGGGAGCCAGCAGCGCGCACACGCGATGTGGAGACTGTCTCGGTAGCCATCGTTACATCCCGCCCTGAGCGCGGCGTGCGAGGAAGAGCGCCCCGATCACGACCACGAACATCAGCACCAGGAACACGATGTCCGTCAACCCCATCGCGTTCGCGAACCCGCTCGCGATCGAATCGGAGGCGTTCTGATACTTCGACCCTTCCGGCGTGTCGATGGACTGGTCAATCGAGGAGATGACCGTCGTCCCGACCATGCCGATCGCGGCCGCCATGATGATCGCGAACATCACCCCGATCAGGTTCACTCCCCCGACCTGTCCAGCTGCGACGAGCGTCGCCGTCACGCCGTCGTCAGCCGCGACATCGACGCCGCGAGCGCGAGCTTCGTGCCGGACCGTCGACCGCATGCCGAGCGCGCCCGCCGACGCCGCGATACGCTTCCCTTCGTCGATCACGTTCGAGAGCCGGCTCTGAGCGCGCTCCGGCACGCCCCCCGCCGCCTCCGTCTGAGTTGCAGTGCTCATCTACACGACCACCAATAACCCGCTATACCAAAAGGCGTACACATGTTTTATGTCCGTAAACACCGTGCACGCGATATGGCACGCGAGCCAGTTGGCACCAGACTCCCACAGCAAGTCCACGACCACCTCGAGGACATCGCCAGGGAACACGACCTCACGAATCGCCAAGGCAACCCCTCAAAGGGGAAAGCCCTCACACGCGTCGTCGATCACGGCCTCCAAGACATGGGGTATCCGGGCGTTAACGGCGTCGCAACCGACGGCGGCAGCCCACTCGCCTCCCTCTTCTGGGAGGGCGCAAAGATCACCGGCGCGATCGCGGGCGGCCTCCTCCTCGCCGATCTCGCCGTCGCCTCACCGGTCAACCTCCTCCCGCATGCGGGTGGGTTCGTCCTCGCGACGATCGTCTGCCTGACGCTTGACCGTCTCAGCGCCCGCGGCGCACTCCCCGAGACTATCAACGGACGGTGGTCCAAGTGAGCCAGCGCGACCAGCTCCGCGAAGAACAGATGCATCGCAGCAACTTCAACGGCGGCTCCCCCGCCCAACAGATCCACGAGGACATCCTCGACAAAATCACCGAGACGAGACTCTCCGAAGGCTCCCGCGACCTCCTCCGGAACCTCCTGACGAAAGACCTCGTGCTCGCGAACTTCCAAGAAGCCGAAGTCAACGAGATGCGATGGAAACTCCGCGCGAAACAGAAGCTCTTCTTCTCGATGCATCCCGACCGCCAGTGCGCCATCGTCGGCGACGACCGCGCCGCGATCTACGACGACGGCACCGCCACCCTCCGCCCCCTCTCCGACGAAGAACGAGCAATCGTCCGCGACCTCTTCGACATGCTTGAGACCCGCATCACACGCGCACGGAAGATGAAACAGCAGGAGATGATGAACACCACCATCCGCGAGTCGCGCGCTGAAACCTCCGGCAACGGCGACGAGAGCAAAGGCGGCCTCAGAGGACTCCTTAGCTCATGAGCACAGAAGACACCACTACGACACCGAGCGAGAGCGCGGCCGCCGAGATCGAGAAGATCGAAGACTCAGAGGACTACGTTCAGCGCCGTCGCCTCAAAGAGATCTACGACGCCCGCGAAAGCATCCGCGAGAAACGCCGGCAGATCGACATCATGATCGAAGATCCCGACTATCCTCGCGTCGACAAATATCGGGGCGCGCGTCTCTACCGCTCCGCTGTCGAGGACTACATCATGGCCGTCGAACCCCTCCTCGTCAACACCTACGCCGAGGACGGCACCGCCTACTGGGAGGACGTCGAGCTCGGCACAATCCAGATGCAGCCACCCGAGCATCTCCGCGGCGACGTCGAGCCGTCACCGTTCAACGACTACCTCCGAATCGTCGAGAAACCCACCCCCAAAGAGTTCGCAATCACGGGCCTGCAGTCGATCCTCGGCCTTCCACGTCCACTCACCGCGGACTTCAGCGCGACCGTGCGAACGCAATCCCAGCCAGACCCACACCAGACAACCAAGACCATCACCCAGCCGATCCCGTGGGACATCCTCGTGAGCGCCGTTCGGCAGACGACGCTCTTCCTCGAGGAAATCGGGTTCGAAGTCGACGTCAGCGAAGAGGAGCAGCGCACCGAAATCACCGACGACCTCGTCGAAGAAGTCCAAGAATGGCGGGGTGAGAACCTGTGAGCGCCGACGACCGGGCAAGCAGTATCCCGGACGGGGATGCTGAGGGTCTCGGCCCTGTCGAGTCCTGGGTCCGCTCACCCGGCTTCCGCGACTCGAAGTTCTTCGCGGAGTGCCTCAACCGACTCGTCACCGGCCGCGACATCAACGTCATCGTCACCGCATCCAGCGAGACCGGCGTCGGGAAGACGACGCTCGCCGTCGCGATCGCAATGCTCCTCGATCAGCATGGATGGACCGCCGAGAAGGCCGCGGTCGCCGACGCCGACGAGTACGACCGGCTCTACGACGAAGTTGATCCCGGCTCCGCGCTCATCCTCGACGAAGCCGAGAAGGCGATGGACTCCCGTCGTGGCATGACGAACAGCAGCGTCGAACTCTCCCAGACGTTTGCCACGAAACGCTACCGGCAGGTCTTCTCAATCCTCACTGCACCCTCGAAGAACTGGATCGACAAACGCCTCGGCAGTGACGCCGCCGACTACTGGCTGCAAGCCCAGGAGACCGAGCGCGGCCGCATCAAAGGCGAAGCCATCTGCTACCGACTCCGCACGAACGAACACTACGAACAGGAGTACGTCGACCGCACCGAAGTCATCTCGTGGCCCAACCTCGACGGCATCGAAGAGTTCGAACGGCTCGACGCGCGGAAAGTCGCGCTCCTCGAGCACACCGGCGATGATGGCGGGAAGTACGTCACACGCGACGAGATGGAGGAGCGCGTTGAGGAGGAAGTCGAAGCGGCAGAAACCGAACAGCGCAACGAGATCATTCGCTGCCTGAACGACGAGGTTGACGCCCTCTCGCAGAAGGACATCGGGAACCTCAGCGCGATCGACCTCTCGTCGTCGCGTGTCGGGCAGATAGTCAACCACAACACATGATTAGACCAGCTACACAGAGCCAACCCACGGAACGACGACACCAGCAGCCATCCAGCCACCCAGCTACAGACCCAATAATGGATGACACACGCATAGAGAAGAGAGAGCTGCCACTGGAGATCGGGGGGCGGCCGTGAGTCTGATCCTCGATCTACTCAAAGCTCTCGTCCTCGGTGTGCTCGCGTTCTACCTCTTCCCGCTCGTCGCCGGGCTGATTCTCCCCTGGGACGACGCCCGCGATCTCGTCAGGCCGTACGTCGGCATGGCGACGTCGACGCTCAAACGCGCGCTCCTCGTGAAGCGCAGTCACGGCGGATGGACACTGAAGAAGACGAGCTTCGACGGCGGCGTCGGCGGCGAAGTCGCGAAGCTCAGCGGCGAACCGCATACGTGGCGGGACTTCGGCCACCACATGACCACGTGGAAGAGCGCGACGTTCGGCCTCGCGCACGAAGACAAGAACGTCATCTTCGACGCTCGCGTCCCCGACCTCGGGCGTCGCTTCCGCGAGCTGCAGCAGACCGGCCGCTGGCTCCACGACGGCCGCCGCAAGGCGTTCTTCCTCATCGATGACGCTCGGAGCCTCGTCAACCTCGACGACGCCCTCAACATCATCCCTGGGAGCGCAAGCCCCCGGCTCGCCGACCGCGTTGAGGAGGACATCAAGAAATCACAAGCCCTCTTCAACTCTCGGAAGGGGCAGCTCGTCACCACCCTCCAACTCCTGATGTTCTTCGGCGCTGGCGTCGGGACGATCTACTTCGCGTCGCGGCTCCGCGGGAGCGGTGGGGGCTCCGTCACCTCCGTCACGCTGCTCTTGCAGCCACTCTCCGCCGTGACGGCCGCCACACTCCCACTCGTCGGCCGTCGTCCACTCACTCGCACGCGCGAGTGGATCGGTGAGCGTGTCTCGATGCCCACGATCGTCGGCTTCACGATCGCGCTCGCCGGCCTCGGCCTCGGCGCGACAATCGGCATCAGCCTCTACGCAACAGAAATCCTTCCGAGCGTCTGCACAACCGGCGTCCTCGATCAAACCTGCACCGCCGCACAAACAGCCCGCACGATGGCGTCGATAACCGCCACCATCGGGCTCCTCGCCCTCATCGCGCTCCTCGCAGCCAACGAAACCCATGACTGATCCATTCGACCACCTCCCGAACAGCAGCATTGATACCGCAACAAACTACGCAACCAGCCAATACCGCGGTGACGTCTACTGGAAACGACAGCGAAACGGCGTTCCACGCGATCCAGAAGAACAGATCAGGCGGCTTCGTCAGCGCGTCGCCACGCTCGAGGAGACCGTCGACGGCCTCCTCCGCGATCACAAGGGGCTCGACGCCTCCACGCGCGCGAAACTCCATCGCGAACGGCAGGGGATGGGCACCACCGTCTCAACTCCAGAGGTAAGCAACTCGTGAGCGACATCGAAACAGTACGCTCGTTCGCAGACGGAACAGGGGCCATTCTCGGAATCTCGGCAGTTGCGCTCCTCGGCTATCTGGCGCTCGGCGACTGGATGCTAAAAACCGGGATGATTGGGGCTGATGGCCACTTCGCGGGCGTCGTGATCGCATTTATCGGTGCCCTGCTCCTCACAGTGGCGACCGCCATGATATTCATCGAGAGGCTCGAAGCATGTTCCACCGACGCGGACGCCGAACGGGGTGATTCAGCGTGATGGATCTTGAGAACACCCTCACACCGAAGAACGGCTTCCTCATCGCCGTCGTCGCGCTCGCCGTGATCGCCGCCGCGGCCACCATCTATCAGACTGGCCTCCTCGTCGGCATCCTCCTCAGCCTCGCGTTCCTCGTCGGCCTCGGAATCATGCCGCTCGTCGGCTGGATCATCGGCCCCAGCCTCCCCAGCGTCATCGGCGAAACCCTCGCCACAACCTACCTCGCCCCCGTCTTCCTCGGCCTCCGCAAAGTCGTCCTCCACCAGCGAGACGACGGCCGCTTCGAAGTCCGGCCCGCATCCGACATCGACAACGTCGAAGAGACCACCGGGGCCTGGGGACGCCTCGCGTTCACCAAGACCGCCATCGGCACCGAGACCTCCCGCGACGCCTACGGCACCCCGCCAGCACCACGCGACATCGACCACCTCGAGCCCGAAGGCTCTCTCCGTGACGGCACCCCAACCGCCAGCTACGACCTGGATCGACACGGCGACTGGTTCGTCGAGCTCCTCCCCGATCGCCTCCGCACCGACGGTGGCCAGATCCGCGTCCCCATCGGTCAAGCACTCACTGAGCTGCGCGGCGCCGGCGGCACCGCACTCGGCGAAGAAGCCGTCGAAGAAGCGATGAAGAAGTACGGCGGCGACTCCTCCTGGGGCGGCCACGGCGGCGCGCTCATCTACATCATGGACGTCGTCCTCCTCCTCATCGGCCTCGGCACCGGCTACGTCCTCTTCTGGCCATGAATACCGGAACACCCGCACCAATCCTGATCGGTGCCGTCCTCCTCATCGGCGTCCTCGTCGGCGCCACCGTCGTCGACGAAGTCACAACCACGATCGCGGGCAGTGACGCCGCGAGCGAGGCCTGCGACCGCGCTCTCCCCGGTGACGGCTGGCACGCGAACGCATCGCTCTCCGAGAACCTCACCGGCGGCCGTGTCGCGTGCGTCCACGAGAACGGCAGTACGCGCGCTATCAGCGCCTCCGTCAACATCAAGTGAATCATGACCACCAACTGTCTCTGCGGCTCGCCCGCCACCCGCTGGATCGACACGATCAGCGTCCACGTCTGCGAGCGCTGCTGGCAGACCCACGTCGCGCATATTCGGAGGACCACTGATGCCGATGACTGAGAACCAGTTCGTGGCCGGGTTCGCGTCCGCACTCCTCCTTGTGTGTGCGTTCGTCCTTCTTTCGCAAGTGGCAACCTGGTTTGCAGTCCATCCGCAACCGAAAGCTCTGGTCCACTATCTGACTGCTCCTCGATTCTCTATCCTCGAGATCTTCAACGGCCTCGTACTGCTCGTCGGGTTCGGGATCGTCTTGATCAAGATGCCGCGTCTGTAGACGTCGCGCGCCGTCGCGAGCACGTCGTTTACAGGAAGCCCACCTTCCCGCGTTCCTCCCGCTGCTTCGCAACCGAGTAGACACCCAGATAGTGCTCGCGGAACGTCTCCCAGTCCTCCCAGCCGCCCCACTCCATCACCATCCCCGGCTCTACGCCATCGTCGAGGAGCAACTGGCCCCACGTCCGACGGAGATCGTGCGGCGTCACGAACCTCCACCCCTCGTCCTTCGTCTCCGAACGCAGCTCGTCGCGACGCCGCTCCAGCCGGCGCTGCACCCACCGTGTCGCACTCGACGGCGTCGCCTCACTCCGAATCAGCGTCTCGTCGGGCGCGACGTCACCAACGTCAGCAAACGCACTGGCAGTCTCCGAGAGCGCGTGCGGGATCGGTGCCTCGCGGTACTTGTTCCCCTTCCCTTCCTGCACGCGGACGTACTCGCCCGCGCCCGTGTCCACGATGTCGACCGGCGTCACCGAACACACCTCCTCGACGCGCAGCCCGCAGCGGAGTGCGAGTCCGAACGCGAGTTTCTCCTCGGTCCCGTCCGTCTTGCTCATCAACTGCTCGGCTTCGTCGGCGGTCAACCAGACGCGACGACCATCGTGAGTCGGGTAGTCCTTCTGTCGCATATCTCAACAAGAGCGACAAAGAACCATTACTGTTTGGGGTTTCAGACCGCGAAAAGAGCCCGCAAAGCGTTCGCGATGTCGCACTCCACACGAGAGTACGACGCACTGACCGCTGCAGTAGATTCAATAGAACCTCTGTTCAACTGGACAACTGGGAAATATGATTGGCGCACAAAGCAAGGCGCGGATTGCCTGTCGAGGATGTAGTGCAGAAGTGAACGTTGAGGCTAAGCAGATCGGTCATAGAGACGCCTACGAATACTGCCCACTCTGTGGATCCGATGACGTCGACGTCATGCTCCGATCTTAGACTTCTTCCCGCGCTACCCATAGACTGCTCTCGTCGCAGTCCTTGAAGCTGAGTAGACAGATGAACTTTAGTGACGGCGTGAGCAATTGTCGGTGACGGCCTCGAGGCACACCGTCAGAAACCCCGGAGTGGGGTCAGACGAGCGATACCGACCAGAGCGCAGCCATCCCCGCCGCCCCAAGGAACGCCGCGCCGACCATCTCCCACTTGGAACTGGACAGGAGGGTCGCGCCGGCGATCACTGAGGCACTGCAGAGGGCTGTCGCTATTGCTGTTGTCGTGACTGTTGCACACCTCCGGACGATTTTGAGCAGACCGGGACGCCCACCACCCGGCCGGAGCACCGCGCTCGCTCAACGATACTGACGGCACCCTATTGAGGGTTATGCTCGTGCGTATTAGTTAGAGAACGCCTGAGTAGCCGGTTTCCGTCTCTCTATCACACCGTTGAACAGCGGTCTCTTGGAGTACGAGAGTGCCTACCCTCGAATGTGGGGGTCCTCGAGTTCATCGGCGTCCTCTCGGACATCGTTGGATTCGGTTTCCGCGAAGATGCCACGGAGCTCTGAGGCGAACCGGAACCATTGGCTCTCGGTCTTCTCAACGTCTACTGGCGGTTTTCCAGCATGGACGCGTTCGCATCGCCGTCGGTAACGTTCCGGTTCGGTCATGAGTCAGACACCTCACCGACCCACTCGTCATCTATCGGGTAGATCGCCGCTTGATTGAGGCACGACCGGCAGCCAACGAACGACACTCGCGTCGAGCCCGTCGAGCCGTCCACAACGAACTCGGCGGCGTCGCCGCACCCGTACTGGCACTTATCGCCACCAGTATGACGGTCTACCTTTCGAACCTCTTGGAGATTAGTCTCGGTCATCGCACGCACCGGCGCAGGACTCGAACCCACGCGAAAGCCACCCGGCCCGGCACACCGCACCGTCCGCAGCTCCTCACGCCACGATCTCGATCCGCGAGCCCGACGACGTCGCGCACTCCAAACACAACAGCCCCGACACGCCCTCCACGCGAGCACACGGATCCTCACCACCACACGACGCACAGACCTCCGACCGCGGCGTCGCGTCCTCCTCGGACTCGACGGCCTCCTTCGCGTCCGACGCCCACGCACGCATCTGCGCCTGCGTCACCGACGCGTGCCGGCCGTGATCCAGCACCTCCAGATTCCCCGGTCGGTTGTCCCACTCGACGCCCGAGCGATGATGCACGTCCTTCCCGCGGAGATCGTCGAGGACCTCCCCGAGCGGCTGGTCGGCGTCGTAGCACGCCACCACCGCCAGCAGCCGATGATGCGCCACGTAGACGTCCTCCCGAGCCCGGCGCGACGACTCCGGCCGCCACTCCACCGACCGCCAGCGCTCGTAGCCGCCGCCCGTGTAACCGTGGCACGTCGGCTTCGTCTCCCACGACGCCGTCCGTCGACGCCGCCCGGTGACCTCGTCCACCACGTACCCGGTCGCACTCGGAGATTCGGCGTCACTCATCACGACCACCTCAGTCAGACGTGATCCGCGGTGCGAGCACGCACGTTACCTCTCCACGGCCGCCAGCGAACTCGTAGCCGAATCTCACCGGGAACTCCGTCGAGTAGCGCACCTCGACCTCCTCCCCCTTCGGCACCTTCGACAACAGACCGTGCTTCCCGACCAGATACTCAATCGAGTAGATGCCCCGCGTCTCTTCCGGCACACTCGCTCCCACGAGATCGTCGTTCCCGAACGCCGTCGTCACCGTGTCAGTGTCCCCCTCTCCGACTACTGACACCACCTCCTCGTCCGGGTCGGCCTCCATAACCACGTGATCCGACACCAACTTCGCGTTCTCACACGCGTCAACGAACTCTCCGCCCTGCAACTCGAACGAAGTCGAAAGATCGACGTCCGGAAGGTCCGGCTCCGACCGAATCGCGTCCGGATCGATCGCCGCCATATCCACCGAAACATTCGTGTGCTGGATGTTCAGCCGCCCCGTCTCTGCCTTGTACCCGAGACGGACGATATCGTCCCCCGACGCGCCGTCAAGATAATCGTCGAGAGCGACGAGATCCAACCCGATCGGGAACTGCCCATCCCCCACGCTTTCGAACGCCTCCGCGTCAAGATCGATCCACGTCATCGCGACGTTCGCCGGGTCGACCGCCGCGACATGCAGCCCCTCCCGTCCCACACGGATGATCGCCTCCCCCACGATCGTCCGCAGCTGGTCCACCACCTGCTGGAGGTTGTCCGCCCGGATCGTCGCCGTCAGCGCTTCATCTGTCTCGGTCTCGATGCTCGGCTTCGTCGTCGCCGTGTCCTCTTTCGTGCTCATGGAAGTGTCGTCAGCCGCCTCAGTTTCGGTTTCCGAGCTGTTCGCGCCGCTCTCGATGCTCTCCGACATCAGTCATCCGCCTCCATCTCCGCAGTCACGCCACCGCCGAACGTCGACAGCGCCGGCTCCCCGTCCGTCAAGAGATGCCGGCACAGCGCTCGCGCGAGGTTTACCGGGACCGCGTTCCCGATCTGCTCCGTGACGTCCTTCTTCGTCGAGCCGGCGAAGTCGTAGTCCGACGGGAAGCCCTGCGCTGCCGCGAGTTCCGACGGCTTCAGCATCCTAAACCGGACGTCGAGGCCGAACGGATAGAGTTCCGGCACGACGAGCGCGAACCGGTCACGCGTCGTCACCGTCGGTAGCGGATCCTCCACCGACTGCGCGCGCCCGTTCCCGTAGTACTCCACCAGGAACGGCGACACCAGATGCCCGTCGTGGTTCGACGCCGTCACCGTCTGCAGCGGCCTCGACTCCGGCGTGAACGTCGCGTTACTGTGCAGGTCGCCGTGCGCCCCATTCCGCGGCAGCACGAACGCCTCCGGCGCGTAGAGCTGAATCGCCCCGCGCGTCGCGATCGTCGGCAGCGCCCGCTCCTCGACATCCCGAGCGACCGACCCCGAATGCTGTCCGAGCACGAACGCCGACTCCTGGCCACCATCAGCCGCGGCAGTCGGTCCGCGAACCAAGAACGGCGACTCACGATCCTCCGCCGCCTCGTGAGCGTCGGCCGCTGGAACGACGTCCTCCTGCATCGCCTCAACATCCGCCTTCCCCAGCTCACCGACGACGTCCGCGAACGCCGCGACATCGTCGTGGCAGTGTCGGCGCAGGCCCTCAGCGATCCGCGCCATCGTGTTCTCGACGAGCGGCTGACTCCGCTCCCAGAGCGACTTACCCCGGTCCTCCCAGTCGAGGATCTCCGCCGCCGACCGCCACGACGGGAGATCGTCGCCATCCTCCGAGTGCGTCGGCTCCGGGAACGTCGCGCGCTCCTCGAGCCGGCCGACGACGAACAGCCGCTCACGGGACGTCGCATCACCGAAGTCTGCCGCGTTCAGCACGCGATACTCAACCGAGTAGCCGAGCGCGTGCAGCGAGTTGATCCACGCCTCGAACAGCTCCCCGTTCCGCGACGGCTGGCCATCCTCGTCAACCGGCCCCCACGAACGGAGCTCCTTCACGTTCTCCAAGAGCACCGCGTCCGGACGCACCTTCTGCGCCCAGTCGATCACATGCCACGGCGACGCGCGCTTCTGCTCCGAGACCGGCTTGCCTCCGCGAGCCACCGAGAAGTGCGTGCACTCCGGCGACGCAACCAGCAGATCCACCTCGCCCGGATCGACGACGTCGGGCGGATGCAGCTCCTCAACCTTCGCGTTCCGATGCTCCGCCCACGCGTGGTTGCGCTCGTGCGTCTCGATCGCCGTCGTCCAGTGATTCACCGCCACCAGATCGACGTCGTGACCGAGATCCTCGCACGCCAACGCGAGCCCCGTCGAGAAGCCGCCGCCCCCACAGAAGAGGTCGACCGCCTGGATACGGTCGCTCACGCCGACTCACCCCCGTCAGCCCGCGCCGGCTCAGCGCTCTCCAGGCGCTCACGAGCCTCCGCGAACACCTCCGCCTCCTCCTCAGACAGACCACGCTCGCCGCGCTCACTCGACGCGCTCTCGTCACTCTCACGCGACGGCGACGACGCACCCGACCCCGGCGGCCGCACCACGACGTCCACCGACTCGATCCGCGCCACGACCGCCACGTACCCCTCCCGCTCCAGCGGCTTCACGATCCGCTGCCGGATCATGTCCATATCCAGCGACAACTGCTGCGCCAGCCGATTCTCCACATACGACAGCGACGATCTCGACCCGACCCCCACGTTCTCCAGCAGCCACGTCTCCGCCGCCGCCTGGTCGTCGTCGAGCCCCTCGAACTCGCCAGAGTCCTCCCGCGCCTTCAGCAGCCGCAGCGCATCGCGGATCGTCTCCGACCGATCCTCCCGCGCCTCGAACCACTCCGCCAGCTCCGGGTGGCCGTCGAGTCGCGCACGAGCATCCGTCACGCCGACACACCCCCGGTCGCCGCGACGTCCCCACCGCGCTCCGCCACCAGACGAGAGCCCGCCGCCCCCTCGCACGCGTGCGCGCGCTCCCGCGCGAGCCGCTTCGCGGCAACTATACCGCGCGTGGATATGCGCACGGGTGCGTGTGCGAACACTGTCGCGTCGGGGTACACGGGTCCGTACACATCGATGCTATGCGCCGCCTCGAACTCTGACTCGGTGGAGATCTGCATTTGCGTTTGTGGAACAGCCGTCTCGGTTGTGGAACAACACATGAAACACTTGCAACGGGGGTTGGCGTCGGCCGTCATAGCCGACCCTCCGGTCGCCCAAACACGCGACCATCGTGGCCCGCTCCCGGATTCTCGACGTCGTCGACGCGATCGTCACGCCGGCCGCCGTCAGCTCGCGCTCGCCGCTCGTCGGCCGTCCCCGTCGTCGGGATCGTGATCCGCTCGCCCTCGACGTCGATCGCGCCGATGAAGTCCGCCTTCCGGAGCGCACAGAGATGCGCGCACTCGTGATGGCCGTAGCTGAAGGCATCGCAGTCGCAGCGCCCCCAGTAGCCGTCAGCGCGCTCCTCGATCTCGCAGACGTGACTGCTTGCGCCGTCCGCGAGATTGACGACGAACTCCGACTCAGCCGTCTGCAGGAGAATTGCATCGTCGCCGAGCCGCGCCCGCTCCCACGACTCCGAGTCGCCCTGTACGCTCCCGAAGTCGAGACGCCGCAGGTAGTCGGCGTTCATGCTGACTCACCCCCCTGCGGCCACGTCGACGACGTCTCACCGCCCGGCAGCATCCATCCATCCTGGTCGGCCGCCGGCTTGCTCGGGTCGACGCAGTCAGGACGACGCGGACAGCGCCCATCCTCCTCCGGATTGCGAGCGCGGCGCGCGTGCCCGTACTCGACGCCCGACGGCCCGCGCGTCACCATCCGACCACACTCCTCGCACTTGGAGCGCGTCATGGCGGCGTCGCACCCCGCACGAACCGGCCGGGAGCACCAGCTTGTGGATCGCGGACATGATCGGCGATCGCTTCAGAAACGACCGACTCGTCGACGCGATCGCGACGCACGACCTCGCCGTCGCGGAGCACGTTCACCTCGAAGAAGCGTCCGTCGTCGTCGAGCAGGTAGCCGCTCCACCCGCTCGTGTCCTCCCACAGACGCAGCTCGCCACCACGGAAGAGGTCGCGAACGGGAAGTTCGCGAGTTTCGACGACCGTTATCTCGGCGGCGTTCTCGTCGGCGTCAAAATCGACACCCACGTCTACCGAAGAACTCACTGTCGCCACCCCCAACGGCCCCAAGAACGGCGAGTTACGTCGCTATCAGAGCGGGGACGCTCGCTCAGCGGTCCCACTAACTTTTCGAGGCGTTCCATCCGGTACGCTTGCGTTTGATTCGATTTCATCGTCTTCTGGTTCGGTTTCTTAGTCAAGCTTCGACACCTCTGCGCGACGCGACTCCATCGTCCGCCGCGGATCGCTCCGGTCGTAGTGCGTGCGGATCGTCTCCGGCGTCGCGTCCACACGATCCGACACCGCGCTGATCGACATCCCGCACTCGCGCATGTACGAGATCGCCCCCGTCCGAATCCGATGCGGCGAGAGTGACGATGGGCACTTGCTCTCGCGGCCGTGGACGCGCCACTCGCAGTCATCCGGATCGCGGTCGTGCGGACACCCGCCAACCGTGCACGGCTGCGTGAGCGCGTACGTGCGCCGCTGGATCGTGTTCCCAGCTGCACGACCGCGCTCCGTCGTCAGGAACGGCTCGCGGCCGTAGTCGTCGACCACCATCTTCCGGTTCTCCTCGATGTAGTCACCGACGACGCGCGCGACCTCGTCGGAGAGCGCCACGTCACGCTCTCCGTCGAACTCGTTCTTCAACGGCGTCTCCTCAGCTGGCCGATGGCGGAACTCGACGAACTGCTCATCGGCGTGGACGTCGTCGAGATCGAGCGCACGGAGGCCACCTGTCCGACATCCCGTGTGCCAGAGCAGCGCGAACATCACATGATCCCGGCTCGCGTAGTGGAACTTCGCCAGCCAGTCAAGGATCGCCTGCGCCTGCTCCGGCTCGATCTTCTCGTCGTTCGAGCGCTGCGTCTTCGACAGCGTCGGCTTCAACAGCGCGATCTTCTCCGGGATATCCGGCTCCGCCGCCTCGATCGCCACCGCGTACTCGAAGAGCTTCTTCAGCGTCCCGAACTCGTTCTTCATCGAGACGTCGTTCAACGACTCCCGGCGGAACTGCCAGTAGTCGTCGAGCACGCGGCCGTCGACGTCGTTCACGTTCATCAGACCGCGCTCCTCGCACCACTCGACGAACGTCCCGAGCCGACGGCGGTACGTCGAGACCGTCGCGTCACTCGTGTTGTCCGCAGCTGCACGACGGTCGACGTACCGGTCCATCGCCATCCGCGGCGTCATCCGCTTCAGGTCGCTCGGACGCTCGCTGTTACCCCCAGCGCGCCCGTGCGACTGTTCCGCCATCAACGCGATCCCTCCACGGAGTCGTCGCGTTCAGTTTCCGCAACGGCCCCATGCCCGCCGCAGGTGTCGCACTCGATGACGCCCGCGTGAACGAGCTCGTAGCCGCTTCCCTCGCAGTCAGGGCACGCTGTTCGCTGTTTTGTTTCGCCCGAGGACCGAACGTCGCGGCCGCCGTCCGTCACCAGCTCGCAGTCCGCATCTTCCACGATCTCGCGCTGCGCAACACGACGCGCGGCTTCACTCTCTGTCACCGGGCGCTCCTCCACCGGCTCAACATCGTCGACCATCACGCGTCACCTCCCGCGATCACGTCCTGCACCGACTCGGGCGCGTTCTCAACGTTCACCACGGCAGCATCGCCCTCGAACCGCAGCGCATCCGCGATGAACGACGCATCCCGAACCACCGGCGCGTCGTACGTCTCGATCCACCGCCACACCGTCCCGTCGTCGTCGAGCCAGACCCACACCGGCAGGTCGCCCGACGTCTCGAACCGGAGCACGCGGTCGTTGTCTCGGCTCACGCCGCGACCACCTCCGCACCCCGATCCTCGTCGAAGTGACACAGCCCGTTGTGCACGTCGCGCGCCAACTCCGCGCCCGAACGCAGATAGTGCGTCGCGTCCGCCACGCTCTCACACGGGCAGACAACGCGATAGCGCGCCATCACTCCGCACCCCCATCGCACGCCCGAAGGTGGAGCGCTAGCTGGCCGAACATCTCACCACACTTCGGACACGGATGCCGCGAACACGTCCCCGACTTCTTCGCTGACTTCGCCGCGAACTCCGACCCGCGCGTCCCGTAATTCTCGCGCTTCCCGCCGTCCGCGACGACGCGCCGACCACCACTCCCGTCAAGATCGTCGCCGTCGTCGTCGCCGCACTCGTGGGCCTCGAACGCCGCCCAGTCCGCGAACTCGATCTCGCACGCACGACACCGCAACCGCACCACGTCCGGCCCGCTCCCCGACGCAGCACGCTTATTTGAACCCGAGTCGTTACCGTCAGTGCGGGGTTCCTGCCCCGCTCGATTGGTTTCGGTCATCGTTAACCTACGAAACCATCCTTTTTGCGGGCCGGCGCTGTGACGCTGGCCCGTGAACCAACGACGGGAAGCCGTCAGTCCGCAAGGATAGTTTCGTTATTCGACTACAATAGCACGCTGTCGTATATAGGTTTGGGTGGAGTCTTTCAACGCACTTTTCATCAAACACGTATATTCACCGAGTTACATTATCTCCCCGGATATTGTCTCAAATATGGTCCGCCAATCCGCTGACTGGCAGGTCCTCCTTGACGACCGTATTCTGGAGGTGTTCAGGGAGGAAGAAGAGTCGGAGGGCGAGGCCTTCTTCACTCCTACCGAACTCTCGAAACATCCGCGTATCAACTTCTCTCGCCAATACGTTAGTGAACGCTTTCGCAAGCTCGCCGATCACAGCCTACTCCAACAGGTTAGCGGCAACTCCTATCGGATGACCGAGGCCGGCAGAGCCTATCTTCGCGGCGAGTACGACGTCGAGACCTGCAAATACGAGAAAGAAGTATCCGGGGAAAACGATATATCGGGGGCGAGCGAGAGCGTCTAACATGCGCGTACGCGCCGCTGGTGACTGGATGACGGTCCTTGACGAGCGCCTCCTCGAAGAGCTTCGTCGCGACGACTACATCACCCTCGGCACGCTGGCAGCCCGCGTACCGCGCCCAGCCCCTCAGTATCGCGTCGCCGAGCGCCTCCGCGTACTGGCGCAGGCTGGCTACGTCGAGCCCGAACGCCCCGATCGCGGCAAATGGTGGATCACCTACTGGGGACAGCTCTACCTCGACGGCGAAGCCCGTGCCGACTGCATCTACCCAGAACCGAGCCCCGCGCGGCCCGGCTACGTCCTCCGCTGATGGGTGATTGCTCCGCGTTCGGCTGCGACGGCGACGACGGCCTCGCGTTCAGCTGCAACGAATGTGACCAGCGCTTCTGCGGCGAGCATCGCCTCCCAGAGAACCATCGCTGTCCCGCGCTCCTCACGAAGACAGACGACGACCGCAAGCACTTCGAGACCGGCCTCGCGGACAAAGACCCCGAGTCCTCCACCACACCCAAATCCGCGCTCACACTCGCCGAGAAGCAACGACGGTCAGTCCGACAGTGGCGGGAGGAAGACGAAAAGTCAGACGATCCGACGCTCGAAGCCGGCGACTCCCTCTTCGGCGACGAATCCTCGTCCCGGCCGTGGCACCGAACCCAGTCAAGCGACGGCGAGGAGGACCTCAGTCCACACGAGAAACAACTCCGCGCTCAAGAACGAATGCAGCAGGAGGCTGAGGCCGGGGACAGTCAGACAGCTACGCGCACCTGGCCCGTCATCCTCTTCTTCTTCCTCGGCCTCATCGGCGTCGTCATCCTCAGCGCGCTCCTGCTCATTCTCTCGGTCTAACTCGTTCTAAGACCAGAAGGCCGCATCCCGTGGCTCTCCCTCCTGGAAGGGGCTGGGTCTCGCTGACGCTGTCCCGCCGTAGGCGGAGGCGAGCTGGTTAGCCAGAGTTCGACTCCTCGCCGTCAAGCAGGTCCTTCGCCTCCTCGAAGCCATCCGCGAACCCATCGCGATAGCCACGCCGATAGAGCTCGCGAGCGGACGCCGAGAGATCATCCATCGCGACGTCGTCCACCTCGATCTCGTCCGCCCCATCCTCATCCGCCGCCTCGAAGTACTGGTCGTAGACGCGGCGAATATGTGGCGGACTCCAGCCTGAGCGGCGCGCGATCTCGGAGAAGTTGCCGTGGGCGTCCTCCCAGTGTCGGAGAAGTGCGCGAGCGCCATCGCGCATGCCCGCCGTCTCGAACTCGACATCGTTGAGCGCATCCTCGCCTCCCGCCGGGATCGGACCGCTGCTCGGACAGTCCGTGCTCTTAAGACTCGTGCCGCGTAACTGGATGTGTGCGGGCTTCCCACTAGGCATGGGCCTTCGTTCCCGCCCGCCCTTCTAAAACCCCTAGCGACTCGGCTCGGCCGCCGCGAAGCGGAAGTCGCCCGCAATCGCGCCGACGAGCGTGAACCACGCCCAGCCCATCCAGAACCAGAGCGGCGGCAGTCCGCTCGCGATCGCGACGGCAACCGGGAGCGCGACGATCCCGATCCCGAGTGGCGCGCCCGCGACCGCATAGTCCCCAAGCGTCCCGCCAGCGTAGCGCCAGTGGACTTCCCACCTGCGGACATCGAACGCATGGAACTTCCCCAGGACGGCCGCCACAAGCGCGTGCGCGGCCTCGTGGCAGACCGTCCCAGCGACGCTCGCCGCGACAATCTGCGCGAACATCACGGCAGCCATCAGCGCTGCACCCGCCGAAGGAGCAAGACGGGTCCCAGCCCCAACCCGAAGAGGAGCATCACGACCAGGAGGGCCTGCGCGATCGACCCGACCTCGACGAGCAGGACGCCACCGACGATCAACGTCACCACCGTCGGCAATAGCGCCGACTGCGTGCGAATATAGATCGGGAGGTTGATCATGCCGAGAAGGACGAGCGCGGCGAAGAACGGCCCGCCGATCTGGGACTGATAGCCGCACAACACCAGATCCCGAACATGCATCTCCTCACCCATAATCGCCCGCAGCCACCGGCCGTCGTAGGCAGCACACGCCATCGTTATCCCCTCCGGAGGAACATGATCAGATCATAGCCCGGGATCAACGCCAGCCCCGTGAACAGGAAGGTCACAAGATAATCGGGCACCCCGGCGTTCTTCAACATCGCTGCTCCCGGGAAGATCGCGTTGAAGATGCTCTCCAGCGTGCCACTCAGCGTGCTGTAGAGCGCGAACAGCGTCTCCCCGCCACCACTCCCCGTCCGGAAGTCTTGCGTGGAGCTCGTCGCCGACGCCAACTCCTCGCCGCCACCTGGACTTGGCTGCACGCCAAGATAGGCAGCCGCGCCACTCGCTCCGAGCAGTCCCGCCCCCGCGTTGAAGAACACGAGGAACAGCACGATCCACATCGAGATTTTGTATGGCATGGGTTAAGCACCTCTTGCTCTAGCCGCCTTCACGACGACTGCGAGCATCAACGCAATCGCGATCGCACCACCCGCCGCGGGCGGCAACCACCCGCCAAGCCAGAACCCCCCGCCGACGAGCGCCGTCGTCACACCGCCAACCGCCGCGTTCAGCTGCGTGAAGAGCGCGGCAACGATCACCACCATAATGATCGACAACGCATGCTTGATCCACGGCGCAAGTCCCGGAACAAGATCCTGGCGCGGCGTCGCCGTCGTCGCCGTGCCCCGGATGATCTCGTCATGCCGCTCCGCACGCCACGACACCACCCACGACGCATTCGTCTGATTCTCAACGAGTGGCTGCGTGACGCTCACCGTCCCATACGGCCCATTCTGATACGTCTGATTCAGCAGCACGTTACTCTGATTGCCCTCCTCGTGGATCGAGACATGGAGGTCCGTCGTCGCGTTCGCCGGATCGGTAAACTCGAAGGCGATTGTGCCGTTCGATCGCGTTGCCTCCCACGCGTACGTCGTCGCGCTCGAGTCCACATCGACGCCGACCGGGACGGGATTCAGGACGACGGTCTCCGAGATATCTGTCGAGTAATGCCCCAGGACGCGCGTGTCGCCCTGCGAGTTCGACAACACGAGCCGATAGCGTCGATCCTGCTGCAGATGGGCTTTAAACTGTCCTGCAGCGCCGAAGTAGTCGCCCGCAATCCGCTGCCACTGCAGCCCCCCATCCGTGGTGTTAATCGCCCGCTTAATCACGAGCGTTGAGGACTCCGTCGGGTATTTCCCCGTGCGGTCATTCAGCTGGAAAACATCAAGGACGGCCTGGGCATCTGTCGGCAGCAGGTAGATCGTGCTCTGATTGTAGATGTTGCTGATGACGATCGTCCGCTGATAGTAGCCATCCGCACGCACCGCCAAGACGTACTCGCGATCCACCGACACACCCGAGAGATCAACCTTCCCCCCGGTCACATTCCGCTGGAAGATCAACTCACCACTGTAGAGCCGGGCGGACACATTCAGCGACGTATTATCGATGATCTTGTGCTCGCCAATCTCAGAGCGGATCGTCACCGACGACGGCACCCAGACCGTCCGCGTCGACGTCGACGTCGAGTAGCCATACGTATCCGAAATCTCCCAATGGTAGGAGTGGGAGCCGCCCCCGGTCATCGTATGCGTGATCTCGATCGTACCGTTCGACGAGACGGTCGACGAACCGGCCGTTGCGTTATCGACGTGGAGCGTCCCCGTGACCGTATCGCCATCGAACGCGAAGTCTTGGTCGGAGACATCAACCGTGAACGTCGTCTCACGCTGCGTCAGGCTTGCCCCATCCACGGGGCTCGCGGACTCGATCGTCGGCGCGAAGTGTTCAACGGAGATTGACTGATCTCCAAGTGTGGTTGTCGTCCCGTAGCTGTCGGTCGCGACGACATGCCACGTGTGGTTCCCGTCGGATATCGACGGCTCGAACGTCGCGGTCCCGGCCGACGAGACCGACGTCGTCCCGACAGATGAGCCATCAACAAACCATTCTAAGGAGACGCTCTCCCCCTGCGCGGTCCCGAACGTCGCATCGTCAACGTCAACGGAGAGCTCCGGAGAGTTCGTGTGAATCGTCCCCGTCGGCGTCGCGTTCGTCACCGATGGGGGCTGATTAGTAAACAGGATCAACTCCTCATCCGTGGCGGCGTCGACCGATATCTGAGCCTCGCCGCTCGCCGTGGTCGTCCCGGAGTCCACGAGGACGCCGTCGGGAGTTGCGGCCGTCCAGTCCGTCTCATTCGGGAGGTCAGTCGCCGTGATCGTGCCCGCACTGTCCGCGCTGAACGTGATCTGATTTGAATTGTCGAGCGCGGCGTCCTCCCACGAGAGGTCCGTGATACCGCCGGAGATCTCGACAGCGCTCTTGTCGTCAGGGTCGACCGTGATCGCGGTCGAGGTCGCGTCGATCCCGGAGAGTTGCGTCCGTGTCCCACGGAACTGATCGACGGTGACCGACGCCGGCCCGCTGGCCGAGATCGAGACACCGTCAAGATAGACCGTGTCGCTGCCGTTGAACGGGTTGGTGCCGTCGAGTCCATGGTCGATCCCCGAGGTGACCACGAGCCCCGACCCCGTCTCGTAACTCGTCCCGGCGCCGCCGTCGAAACTCGCCGAATAGGCAGCCGCGCCGCTGGGGAGCAACAGCAGGGCGGCTATCACGACGCCGAGTTGGTGTTTATTGGGAGTCATTTTGAGTTACATGGACACCATGTGTATCACATCCGCTCCTGGATTTCTGATTGCGACAACACCTTGTCATCCACGTCGAAGTCGTCCACAATCCCGTCCGCGTACGCATCCCCGCCCTCGCTGCCGAGGTACGAACTACCCCCCCATCCATTATTACTGGACGTAGCAGACCCGACTTGTGACCCGTCGAGATACACGGTTATCTCGTCGCTGCTGCTGACGGTGACACCGACGTGTTGCCGTGTGTTGATACTCAACTCCGACGTGTTGATGACCTTCAATGTCGACCCGTACACGATTTCGAGTTCATCATTCACGTTCGCTTTGATGGAAATCCCTTGGGAGTTCGCGTAGTCCTGCGCCCACGAGAGGGCCGCCCCTGGAGCACGCGGATAATAGTCGAACGTAAACGAAATCGGTGGGGATTCAGTTGCGGGTATGCTTACTTCGTCGTCAGTTCCGTCGAAATCCCCCGCGTAGTCGCCGTCGGCCTGCGAGGACGTGTACGTCATCCCCGTGATAGTGCCGTCCGCGCTCCCCGCGATGTCAGTCAGGGTCGTCGTGTCGGAGTTGTCCTCGAACGTGTAGCGATGGATCACGCTGTCGGGTATTGCAGACGCTTCGAGCGCATCGTGGAACGCATACGTGCTGTCGTTGTGCTGGAGGCGGAGCGCGTCATACGTTCCGCCGCTAGTCGTTACGGGGACGAATCCCGTGCTGCCGGCGACCTCGAAGCGGAGCGCCTTCGAAACGTTGTCCGTGGTCGCGGTCGTGTCGTAAATCGGGATGTCCCACGTTCCGGAGCCGTTGTCGAACCGGAGCGTTGCGAGCTGGTCGGCGTCCGGCGCGATGTCCGTCCGAATCCACATCTCGCCCTCCTGCGTCGTCGCCGGGTCCGACGTGCGGCGTTCCAACTGGTAGCGTTCCGACCGGAACAGCCCCGACTCGATGATCCCGCGGCCCATCAGAGACCACCCCGGTACCACATCGTCCCATCATCGGGCGTCGACGGGTCCGAGCTCCGAGCCACGAGCCGCACGCGGTCGGCGCGGATCTTCAGCAGCGCGTCATCCCCGCTCGCGGGGAACGTCCCGGTCGGCGCGGCCGACGCGACTCCCGTCGAGAAGACTCCCGCAGCGCCGGCAGCGGCGACGCCAGCCGCGGCCGCGATCACGGACCGGCGCGAGTAGCCCCCGTCCGCGTCTGCAAGCTGGTCTTCGAGCGACTCGATTCGGTCGATCAGTTCGTCTCGCGTGAGGGTATCGTATTTTGTCATTGGTTTGTTGTTTGGCTGTTATCTCTCAGTCGGGCCAGCTGCCGGGCGGCCGTCATCCCGCGACCTTACCACAACTAACTCAGCACTCCCCTGCGTCGCCGTCCCGACCGGCGCAGAAACGAGCAGGAGACTGCCCAACACAGCAAACGCGACGACGAGCGTCCGTCTCATCGACGGACCCCCGTCGCGGCCGTGACGCGCTGCCGGCGGAACTCCCGATACGCAACCAGGAGGAGCGTGCCGAGGAGCGCCGTCAACGGTGCCCACTTCGTCACAACCTCAATCATCCCACCGAAGCTCTCCGCAGCGCCATAGCTGCTCTTGATCCCTTCTGCGAGGATCGCATCCCGCATCGGATCCAGCATCGCACCGCCGATAAACTGGAGCGTCAGAAAGATCAGAATCGCGAGTAGCAACATCACGAAATCAACGAGACGGCCCATCAGGCTAGTACCCCCGCGACTGGTAGACCGCCAGCGCGATCAGCCCAAGCACCGACACAACCACAACCCCCAGCAGGAAGTTGTTGAAGATCGTCGCCGTCCACGCCAACCCCGTATCGAGCGACGCCGTCGACGAGTGCTGCTGGTAGACGTCGAGCATCGGCACAAAGACCTCCTTGACGATCGCGTAGATCACCGCGAGCGTGATCAGGACGACGAACGCCCACGCGATCTCGATCGCCTGCGCGCTTCGAACCAGCCGATCGTCCCGACTCATAGCAGATCATCGATCCCCCCCTCAGACGACTGCGACTCACTCCCGCCACCGAAGACGAGGCTTCCAGCCGTATCGACGTCGTACGAATACTGGCTCGACACCCCCAAGATATCGAGTCCGGTCTGCTCTTCCTCCTTCTTGCGGTCGTCAGTCAGGTCGCTGTCGAAGTCCGTCCGCGTGTTCAAGTCAGTGCGAGAATCAACATCCGACCGCGTGCGTTGATCCGTGTCCGACCGCGTGCCAAGGTCGATCCGCTGGTCCGTATCAAGACGCGTGCGTTGATCCGTGTCCGACCGCGTGCCAAGGTCGATCCGCTGGTCCGTATCAAGACGCGTGCGTTGATCCGTGTCCGACCGCGTGCCAAGGTCGATCCGCTGGTCCGTATCAAGACGCGTGCGTTCGTCTGTGCCAAGAAGAGAATCTTGATTCGAGCCACTCAGACCATCCCCAATTATGTCGACTGTGTCAGATCCCTGATTCGGATAAGTGACAGGATTGACATTCGTCCCCAGAATGGGATCATCGGTCGCGACCGTTGCCTCCCGCTCTGCTCCATCCCCGAGAATCGCGCCTGCCGTGTTCGTCCCTGTTCGACGATTCGGGCCGTCGTCAGTGACACGCGCCTGCCGCTCCTCCGCCCGCTCCCGCACTCGGTCAGCAGCCTTACTCATCCGATCACGCTCACGCTGAGTTCGCTCATCTGGCTGACGCGGATCGTCAGCCTGCTTAATCCGCTCCGATCGCCGCCGCTCGTATGCGGGTTGGTCCGGGAGCTCTGCGGGTCGACGCGATGCATCAGGATCCGTGCGTGATTGTCTCGCGGCGTCTTGGAGATCCCCCGCCCCGATCGTCACGGGATCACTATCTGACTCCGAAGCGTCCGGCATCTGCCCAAAGTCCATCTGCCCTCGCGACGACCCCCGGGGGAAGATGACAGATTTCGCCGCCGACCCAGCATTCTGAGCGCGCTCGGCAAGAGCTCTCCCACTCATATCCGAAAACGTGCTGCGGACACGTTTCGCAGAATCGCGTCCTATTCGAGCAGCCTTCAATGCCGCCGACCCCCCATCTGGGATCCTCCCTAATGCCGAGACGCGACTGACTGCCGCAGTCTCCGCTGCACTACCGAGCCCAGCCGCCCCAATCGCAACCACACCCGCGCCAGCCGCACGCTGTGGGTTATTGACGGCCCACTCCCCACTCTCCCGCAGAACGGTCGCACCCGCAGCCCCCACGCTTCCAGCGCGGTCTGCTGTCGTCTCCGCCGCCTGATTGGACGTCTTCTTATCCCCGGATAGCGTCGCCGTCACCGTATTGACAGCAGGCCCACCGACATAGTTCGCCGTCTCCGCGGCCTCCATTGCGCCGGACACCATCCCGGGGACATTCAGCAATTGCGCCGCACTCGATCGCGACTGCTCCTCCGCCGGCGACGGCCCGCTGAACGAGGGATTCCCGACATCTCCATTGACTAAGGCGGATGTCGCATCTCCCGCCCCCGAAATGGGTGTGTTCGCAACTGTCTCCGCGGCGTTACTCAGCGTCTCACCCCAGCTGTCCGCCGCCGAGTCGATCGCCTGCTCGACCTCATCAGTACCCTCAGCACCAAGCCCAGCCGACCGGTCAACATCCCCAAACTGCTCCGGCGGGTTGGTCTGCGGTTGCTGTGTCTGTGACTGCTGCTGGGACTGCGGCATCGACTGCACCTCAATATCGAGCCCTGGAGCACTCTGCGTAATCGGGTTGTCAGCCGCGTCAAGCGCAGCATCAAGCTGCTCACCCCCCGACTCGAGGAGTTGCTGGCGCGACGCCGCCGACTCCTGGGAGGCTTCTGCCGCAAGCTCCTCCTGCAGTTCCGTTTTCGACTCTGATCCAAACGCGATATTCCGCGTCCGCTGCTCACCTCCCCGCTCAAACGACACCTGCCAGCCGCCCTCAACCTCCCGCGTCGCCGAATAATTATCAATCCCATTCCGCTCCGCCCACCGCTCAATCATATCAGTCCGCCCCTGATTCGTCCCCTCATCCGCCGCCGTCGCCGCCGACGCGCCCACACCGCTATCCTGCGATCCCGCGTCTGAGTCAGATCCACTAAGCCGCTGCTGCCCACTCTCAGACAAATACACATCCACAGACCCCGCGTTGTAGTCAAGCGTGAAGTTCTCCGGATTCTGCTCGAAGGACGACGGCGCGTTCGGGACAGCAACCCCCTCCGAGGAGATGTTCTGCCGGGCGTTGATCAGCGGGTCGCTCATTGACTCCGGATCAGCCGAGTCTGGCGCAGAGCGGCCAGCAAGCGACAACCCAGCAGCCGACCCCCCAGATCCAGACGCTCCAGGCTGCGCGCCAGAGAACACATCCTCATCCTTCGCCGACGCCGGCGTCTGATTCTCCACCAGCGCACGCGCCGCCGCCGGAGACGGGTCCTTCGCGGTGTCCTTCTTCGTGTATCGATCCTCGATCAGATCCGCCTTCTCAGGATACTTCCTTAAA